>JBJMSU010000090.1:0-3676 GCA_045801465.1 Xanthobacteraceae bacterium
CTCGTTTCCGCGCTGGCGATCGCCGCCGTGATCTCGATGCCGCTCGCCCGCGCGCAGGACGACCCGGTGGTCGCGCGCGTCAACGGCACCGATGTGCGCCAGAGCGATCTCGCCGCAGCCGAAGAAGACCTCGGCGGCAACATCCCGCAGATGACGCCGGAGGCGAAGCGCGATTACCTGATCACGTTCGTCGGCGACATGATCCTGGTCGCGAAGGCGGCGGAAGCCAAGAAGATCGGCGACACCGACGACTTCAAGAAGAAGCTCGCCTATGCGCGCACCAAGCTGTTGATGGAGCAGCTGCTGCAGAGCGAGGCGAAGGCCGCCGTCAACGATGCGGCGATGCACAAGGTCTACGACGAGGCGATCGGCCAGATGAAGAAGGAGACCGAGGTGCACGCGCGTCACATCCTGGTCGAGACCGAGGATGAGGCCAAGGCCGTGGTCGCCGAGCTGAAGAAGGGCGCCGACTTCGCCGAGCTTGCCAAGGCCAAGTCGAAGGATCCGGGCTCGGCCGACGGCGGCGATCTCGGCTATTTCACCAAGGACCAGATGGTGCCCGAGTTCTCCGAGGCCGCGCTCAAGCTCGACAAGGGCCAGCTGTCCGATCCGGTGAAGACGCAGTTCGGCTGGCACGTGATCAAGGTCGAGGACAAGCGTGACCGGCCGGTCCCGCCCTTCGAGCAGGTCAAGGACCAGATCGAGACCTACGTCGTGCGCAAGGCGCAGGCTGACGTCATCGCCAAGCTGCGCCAGGGCGCCAAGATCGAGCGCGTCGAGGCGAAGCCGCCGGAGCCCGCGAAGAAGAACTGACGCTCACTCCCCGATGGTCGCCGTCTCTCCGCTCGCGCCGAAGCGCCTGCCCGACATGCCTGCCGTCGCCGGCGTGAAGCTGGCGACGGCGGAGGCCGGCATCCGCTACCGCGGCCGCACCGATGTGCTGCTCGCCGCATTCGGCAAAGGCACCACGGTTGCCGGGGTCTTCACGCGCTCGCGTTGTCCCTCCGCGCCGGTCGAATGGTGCCGCGCCAGGCTCGGCGGCGGCATCGCGCGCGCGCTGGTGGTGAATTCCGGAAATGCCAATGCGTTTACCGGAAAGAACGGCCGCGAGGCCACGAAGATGACCGCGGCGTTCGCCGCAAAGGCCCTCGGTTGCCGGCCAAACGAGGTGTTCCTCGCCTCCACCGGCGTGATCGGGGAGCCGCTCGAGGCCGGCAAGTTCGCCGCTGTCATGGATCAGCTCGTCGACCGCGCCGAGCCGACCGCCTGGTTGGACGCCGCCAGCGCGATCATGACCACCGATACGTTTGCCAAGGTGGCGACCGCGACGGCCACTCTCGGCTCCGCAACGGTGACCATCAACGGCATCGCCAAAGGCGCCGGCATGATCGCGCCCGACATGGCGACGCTGCTCGCCTTCGTGTTCACCGATGCGCCGATCGCGGCGGGAGCCCTGCAGGCGCTGATCTCGCGCGGGGTGGAGGACACGTTCAATGCCGTCACGATCGACAGCGACACGTCAACCTCCGATACGTTGCTGGCGTTCGCGACCGGGGCTGCTGCGGCGCAGGGCGCGCCGCGCATCGCGCGCGCCGGCGACCGGCGGCTGAAGAACTTTCGCGGCGCGCTGGACACCGTGCTGGCGAGCCTCTCCGAGCAGATCGCGCGTGACGGCGAGGGCGCCCGCAAGCTGGTCGAGGTCGTGGTCGAAGGCGCGGTGTCGAAGCGCTCGGCGCGGCGCATCGCGCTCTCCATCGCCAACTCGCCCCTGGTCAAGACGGCGATTGCCGGCGAGGACGCCAATTGGGGCCGCGTCGTCATGGCGGTCGGAAAGGCCGGAGAGCCGGCCGACCGCGACCGGCTCGCCATCTGGTTCGGCGACATCCGCGTCGCCCACAAGGGCGCGCGCGATCCCGGCTATGACGAAGCTGCCGTCTCGGCGCTGATGAAACAGAGCGAGATCACGGTGAAGGTGGCGCTCGGCCTCGGGTCGGGGCGCGACCGTGTGCTCACCTGCGATCTGACCAAGGAATATGTTGCCATCAACGGCGACTATCGCTCTTAAGGCTCCATTAACCTCCCAAGAGAAGGCAAGACTTTATTCAATTGTATTGAAGCTGCTTTAACCGCGGCCGTCTAGCATCAGGGCATTGGGTCGTGAGCGTCAATATCGTCCTCGTTGCGGCTTGCGCTCTGATCGATGCCGACGGACGCGTGCTGATCGCGCAGCGTCCGCCCGGAAAACCGATGGCGGGCTTATGGGAATTCCCCGGCGGGAAGGTCGAACCCGGCGAGCGGCCGGAAGCCACGCTCATCCGCGAACTCCGCGAAGAACTCGGGATCGTGGTGAGCGAACCGTGCCTGGCGCCGCTTACGTTTGCGAGCCATGCCTATCCGGACTTTCATCTGCTGATGCCGCTCTATGTGTGCCGGCGCTGGGACGGGATCGTCACGGCGCGCGAGCATGCGAGGCTCGCCTGGGTCAGACCCGGTCGGCTCAGGGACTATCCCATGCCACCGGCCGACGAGCCGCTGATTCCACATCTCGCGGCGCTGTTGTGACGAGCAGTGATGCACGCTGCGCCATGAAGGAGGCGACGATGTTTCGTTCCCGCGCGACGGCTGTGGCTGTTCGCTTCCTGCACGACACCAGCGGCACCACGGCGATCGAGTACGGGCTGCTCGCGGCCGGTATCGGCGGTGCGGTGGCGAGCACGATATGGACCCTGGGGGCCGGGGTGAAGGCCAATCTCTACGACAAGCTCGTCGCGATATTTTAACTAGTCCCGTTTCCAACCCAACGGGACATGCTCTAGACTTCGCGCCTGGACGGTGGTCCGTCATTCGGCCTTTTCCGGAGGCGGTCATGGGCGCAAGCGTCTTTCAGCGCGAGCTCGCGACCTACGCAAGCTATCACCGCGATGCGCGCAACCGCGCGACGCATTTTGTCGGAATTCCGGCGATCGTCTTCTCGCTGCTCGTGCCGCTCGGCTTATGGCGGTTTCACCTGTTCGGACTGGATGCATCGGCGGCCTGGGTCGTGGCCGCGCTGGCGCTCGCCGGCTGGATCGCGCTCGATGCCGTAATCGGCCTCGCCATGGTGGTCGTCATCGTGCCGATGCTGATCGTTGCCGAATGGATTGCGAAGAGCACCGGCGCGACGACCGCGTGGATCGTGTTCGCGCTGCTCTTCGTGGGCGGCTGGATTTTTCAGATCGTCGGCCACGTGTGGGAAGGGCGGCGGCCGGCGCTCGTCGACAACCTGTTCCAGGGCTTCATCGGCCCCATGTTCCTCATGGCCGAGGTGCTCATGGCGCTCGGCCTCAAGCAAGAGCTCAAGGCCGTGGTCGAACAAAGGTCGACGGAAACGGCACAGAGCACGACCTCTCCGTTGTCATCCCGGCCGAGCGCCGCAAGGCGCGAGAGCCGGGACCCAAATCTCCCCTGCGTTAGATTTTGAAACTGAGAAGATGATTCTGATGCCGGGGGGACCTGGGTCCCGCGTCTACAGCGCACCACTCCGCTGCGCTTCGTGCTGCGCTGCGCCCGGGATGACGGAGGCATGCGCCGAGTCATCGCCTAACTAATCAGCAGCGGCGCAAGCGCGCGCTTGAGCGCGTCGGGTAGCGTGGCCGGCCGGCGCGTCGAACGCGCCACATAGACGTGCACGAAAAGG
>JBJMSU010000052.1:0-7407 GCA_045801465.1 Xanthobacteraceae bacterium
GCGCCGCCGAGGAAAACCGGATAGCGGAACACCCGCATCTTGGCCACTGCCGTCTCGCCGATCGGCAGCGCCACGGCGAGCACGATGAGCTTGGCCAGATAGGCGGCGATGCCGATGGCAAGTGCTTGCGGAGTTTTTTCCGCCGTCGCCATGCCGAACGGCACGAACATGCAGATGAGGAGCGAGAAATAGAGCACGAGCTTGAGCGCCGCCGCGGCCTCGATCACGGCCAGATGGCGCCCGGAATATTCGAGCACCATGGCCTCGTGCACCATGGTGAGTTCCAGGTGGGTCGCCGGATTGTCGATCGGAATGCGGGCGTTCTCGGCGACGGCGACGAACACGAAGGCGAACAGCGCCAGCCCCAGCGACACCCGCAAGCCCACCGGCTCGTGGACCATATGCGCCGCGATGGTGGAGAGCTGCGTGGTGCCGGCGACGAGCGCGACCGTGAAGGCGATGAGCAGCATGGCCGGCTCGGCCAGCGAGGAGATCAGCATCTCGCGCGAGGAGCCGATGCCGCCGAATGCGGTACCGACGTCCATGCCGGCGAGCGCCAGCGCAAAGCGCGCGGTTGCCATCAGGGCAACGATGGCGATGAGGTCGGCGGACCACGAGAACAGAAGCCCGGTCGCGTAGGTCGGCACCAGCGCTGCGGCCGTCCAAGTTGCGGCGAAGATCAGGTAAGGCGCGACGCGATAGATCCAGGAGGCGTTGTGCGCCAGCACCGCTTCCTTGTGCATGAGCTTCCACAGGTCGCGATAGGGCAGGAACACTGAGGGCCCGCGCCGGCGCAGGAGGCGCGCCTTGACCTTGCGGGTGATGCCGAGCATCAGCGGCGCCACCAGGAGCACCAGGAACATCTGCAGGCCTTGGGCGACGAGCTCGCGGATCAACGCCATAGCACCACCGCGATCAGCAACAGGATCAGCGTCGACACCGTCAATGTGAGGTACTGACGGATGGTGAGGAACTGCAGGCCGTTGAGCTTGTCCGCCACGATCCATATCGACCGCGCCAGCGGTCCGTAGGCAAGTCGCCAGGCCGGATCGAGCACCTTGACGTGGAAGTGCGCCGGGCGGGTCTCGCCCGGCAGCGGCATATCGACCTTCTCGTGCACTGCGAACACCGTCGTGCCGAACACGCGGCGGATCGGCATGGCAAAGCTCGAGCTCGTGTACTGCATGGTGGGGGAAGCAGCCGGATAACCGCAATCCCAGATCGCGCTGCGCCGCGTCGCCCGCGTGGCGAAGCGATGAATGAACATCGCCGTGAGCACGCCCGCGCAGGTCAGGAATAGGAGGATCATCATTCCGTTGTAGGAGCTGCGGCTCTCCGCGATCGGCACGATCGAGAGCCACGGCACGCTTGCCTGCACCGGCATGCGGGCGCCGAGCAGGCTTTGCACCACCGGCGCCAGGAAATCGATCACCGGTCCGGGCAGCACGCCGGTGGCCAGGCACAGCGCCGCCAGGATGAACATGGCGGCGAGGGAGAAGCGATCGACCTCGACGGCGCTCTCGGCGGCCGGCGTGCGCGGGCGCCCCAGGAACGTCACGCCGAAGGCCTTGACGAAACAGGCGGCGGCCAGCGCCGCCGACAGTGCCAGCAGCGCGCCCACCGCCGGGATCAGGAACTTCAGTCCCCATTGCGCCACCTGCGGGCTGACCAGGATCGCCTGGAACGTCAGCCATTCGGACACGAACCCGTTGAGCGGCGGCAGTGCCGAGATTGCCGCGCAGCCGGTGAGGAACGCAAAGGCGGTCGCCGGCATGCGATGGATGAGGCCGCCCAATCGCTCCATGTCGCGCTCGTTGGTGGCGGTCAGCACGGCGCCGGCGCCGAAGAACAACAGGCTCTTGAAGACGGAGTGGTTGAGCACGTGGAACAGCGCGGCGGTGAGCGCGAGCGCCGCCGCCCACGCCATCCCATTGGCCTTGAACGCCATGGCGAGACCGAGGCCGATGAAGATGATGCCGATATTCTCCACCGTATGGTAGGCGAGCAGGCGTTTGAGATCGTGCTGCATCAGGGCGTACAGCACGCCCAGCGCCGAGGTGATGCCGGCGAGCGCCAGCACGATCATGCTCGACCACGTCGTCGGCTCGCCGACGAGGTCGAAGACGATGCGCACGAAACCGTACACGCCGACCTTGGTCATGACGCCGCTGAGCAGCGCCGAGACGTGGCTCGGTGCCGCCGGGTGGGCAAGCGGCAGCCACACATGCAGCGGCACCAGACCGGCTTTCGACCCGGTACCGAGCAAGGCCAGCGCGAAGGCGAGCCCGGCAACGGCGGGCGCATGATTGGTCGCGCGCATGGCGGCAAAGCTGTAACCGCCGTCGCTGCCGGCAAGCAGCCCAAAGGCGAGCAGCAGGCACAATGTGCCGAAGCTGGCCATCAGGAGATAGATGTAGCCGGCCCGTGTATTGGCGGGAACGTGGTGATGCGCCACGACGATCGCCCACGAAGCCAGCGACATGAACTCCCACGACAGCAGGAAGGTGAACGCGTCGGCCGCCAGCACGACGAGATTCATGCCGGCAAGGAACGCCGGAAAGAACGGCAGAACGCGCAGGCGTAGCGTCTCGTGCTGGCCGTAGCCGAGAGCGTAGAGGCTCGCCACCGCGGCACCGAAATTGACGACGGTGAGAAAGAACGCCGCGAGCGCGTCGACGCGGAAATGGGCGCCGAGCCCCGGCAGCCCGATCGGCAAGATCAGCGCCGAGGCGTCGGCACCCGTCACGAGGTGCAGAACGGCGCCGGTAAGCGCGAGCGCCGAAACGGCGAGGCTCGCACCGTAGATGACGCGCGAGCCGGACGGGACGTGCGCCAGCATCGGTGCAAGGACGGCGATGCCGATCAGGGCCGCGACGCCATCCAAGGCCATGATCACCGACATTTGACCTCTACCCGGCGCCTGCCTGCGGCCGCCCCACGGGTGAAATGAGCTTAGTGTCTTCGCTGCACGCCTTGCAGTGGCCTCCCTCGCGCAGCAACCGAATCGACAGCCAAGACCTGAGTGCGACGCATAGACCGAATACGGCGATCACGAAAAGCATTGTGCGGCTATTTCGGTTGCTTGCCGATGACCGCAGCATCGCCGCACCGAACTGCCCATATCCGGCGGTGCTACGGTGCGGCAAATAAACTCACTCATGCGCGATTATTGCTCGCTCTGCAATTTCAGGCAGTGGCGCTTGTGGACGGCCGGACGACGGTAACGATGAGTCTTTTCGAGGCTATTGAGCCACAATAGCGTTGTGCTATGGATTTTGCGGGCGGTGGTATGTGTTATACCAGACGCCGTGGGGAGCAGGCAACGCGACGAACCGGCTCGAGCCGGCGGCGTTGACAAGACAACCTATGGGAGCGAAGCGCATGACAACTCCGAACCATCCACGCCGGCTCGGCTTGGCCGCCGCGCTGGGATCCGCAATGGCCGTCGCATCGGCCCTGCCGTCGGCCGCGGCGTGGGAGCCGACCCGGCCCGTGGAGATCATCGTTCCGGCCGGGCCCGGGGGCGGCGCCGATCAGATGGGCCGCGTCATCCAGGGCATCGTCACCAAGCACAAGCTGATGAACCAATCGATGGTGGTCATCAACAAGGCGGGCGGCGCCGGCGGCGAAGGTTTTCTCGACGTCAAAGGATCCAGGGGAAATCCGCACAAGCTGGTGATCACCCTCTCCAACCTGTTCACCACACCGCTCGCCACCGGCATTCCCTTCAGCTGGAAGGACCTCACCCCGGTCGCCATGATGGCGCTCGACGAATTCATCCTGTGGGTCAACGCCGAGACACCCTATCAGACCGCGCAGGAGTACATCAAAGCCGTGAAGGAAGCGCCGCCGGCGCAATTCAAGATGGGCGGCACCGGCTCCAAGCAGGAAGACCAGATCATCACGGTGGCCATCGAGAAGGCCACCGGCACCAAGTTCACCTATATCCCGTACAAGGGCGGCGGCGAGGTCGCGGTGCAACTGGTCGGCAGGCACGTCGACTCGACCGTCAACAATCCGATCGAAGCGGTCGCGCAATGGCGCGGCGGCAAGCTGCGTCCGCTCTGCGTGTTCGACGGCAAGCCGCTCGATTACAAGGACAAGATCGCCGACAAGGCGTGGGCCGATGTGCCCACCTGCAAGTCGGGCGGGCTCGACGTCGAGTACCTGATGCTGCGCGGCATCTTCATGAGTCCGGGCGCCACCCCGGAGCAGGTCAACTACTATGTGGACGTGCTCAAGAAGGTGCGCGAGACGCCGGAGTGGAAGACGCTGATGAACGATGGTGCGTTCAATCAGACCTTCATGACCGGCGCAGAATACGCCAAGTGGGTCGAGAACGAGGAGAAGCGCCATCACTCGCTGATGAAGGACGCCGGCTTCCTCGCCGCCAGCAACTGACTTGTGTTGCGCGTGTCGCCGGCCACTCGAGGCCGGCGACATTCTCGCGAGCGTCTAGGGAGCATCAATGACGGACACACCGCAAACGCCTGGTGGGCCTCTCCACCGCTGGGTGGAGGCCGGCGTCGCGCTGTTCATGATCCTGTTCGGCGTCGTCGTCATTCTCGGCAGCCTGCAGGTCGGCATCGGATGGGGGGCCGAGGGACCGAAATCCGGCTTCTTTCCGTTCTATCTCGGGGCGCTGATCGTCGCCGCCAGCATGGCCAATCTGGCGCGCGTGATCGTGGAAGGAAATCCGCACGCGCTGTTCGCGGATTGGCACCAGTTGGGACAGGTGGTTTCGGTGATCATCCCCACCACCGTCTATGTGTTCATGGTCCCTTGGCTCGGCATGTATGTCGCCTCGATCCTGCTGATCGCCGTGTTCATGAAATGGTTCGGCCGCTACGGCTGGGGCCTCACCCTCGGCATCGCCGTGGCCGTACCGGCGATCACCTATCTGCTGTTCGAAAATTGGTTCCTGATTCCACTGCCCAAGGGGCCGATCGAAGACCTGCTGGGTCTTTGACTGCAACAATTTTCGCGCGCCGGGAGCCTCCGGGAGTTCGGGTCAATGGAAGAAATCGCCAACCTGTTTCACGGATTTGCCGTCGTCATCCAGCCCTTCAACGTGCTGCTGATGGTGGTCGGCATTCTGCTCGGGGTGATCATCGGCGTGCTGCCCGGACTCGGCGGTGCCAACGGCGTCGCCATCCTGCTGCCGCTGACGTTCTCCATGTCGCCCACCTCGGCGATCATCATGCTGTCCTGCATCTACTGGGGCGCATTGTTCGGCGGCGCCATCACGTCGGTGCTGTTCAACATTCCGGGCGAACCGTGGTCGGTGGCGACCACCTTCGACGGCCATCCCATGGCGCAGAAAGGCCGCGCCGGCGAGGCGCTGACGGCGGCCTTCACGTCGTCCTTCGTCGGCGCCCTGTTCGCCGTCATCGTCATCACCCTGGTGGCGCCGCTGGTGGCGCGGTTCGCCCTGCAGTTCGGCCCGGCGGAGAAATTCTCCGTCTACTTCCTCGCCTTCTGCAGCTTCATCGGCATGGGCAAGGAGCCGCCGTTCAAGACCATCGCGGCCATGATGATCGGATTCGCGCTCGCCGCGGTCGGGCTCGACAACGTCACCGGGCAGTTGCGCCTGACGTTCGGATTTCCCGAGCTGTTGAACGGCTTCGATTTCCTCATCGCCGTCATCGGCCTGTTCGGCATCGGCGAGATCCTGCTCACCATGGAAGAGGGCTTGAGCTTCAAGGGCCGTGCCGCCGGCATCAATCCCAAGGTGGTGCTGCAGACCTGGGCCGAGCTGCCGCGCTACTGGATGACGTCGCTGCGCTCGTGCGTGATCGGGTGCTGGATGGGAATCTCGCCCGCCGGCGCGACGCCGGCCTCGTTCATGAGCTACGGCATCGCCAAGCGCGTGTCGAAGAACGGGCACAAGTTCGGTACCGGCGAGATCGAGGGCGTGGTGGCGCCGGAGACCGCCGCCCACGCGGCCGGTACCTCCGCGCTGCTGCCCATGCTGTCCCTCGGCGTGCCGGGCTCGCCGACCGCGGCAGTCCTCCTCGGCGGCCTCTTGATCTGGGGCCTGCAGCCGGGGCCGCTTCTGTTCGTCGAGCAGAAGGAGTTCGTCTGGGGCCTGATCGCCAGCATGTATCTCGGCAATATCGTTGGGCTCATCCTGGTGCTCACGACGGTACCGCTGTTCGCCGCCATCCTGCGGGTTCCCTTCAGCATCATTGCGCCGATCATTCTCGTGCTGTGCGCCATCGGGGCCTACTCGGTGCACAACAGCACGTTCGACGTGGTGATGATGCTGGTGTTCGGCATCGTCGGCTACGTGCTGAAGAAGTGCAATTATCCGCTGGCCCCGTTGGTTCTGGCCATCGTGCTGGGCGACAAGGCCGAAGAGGCGTTCCGCCAGTCGCTGCTGGCCTCGCAGGGGAGCCTGGGCGTGTTCTGGTCCAACGGGCTCGTCGGCACCATCATGGCGCTCGGCCTTCTGGCCCTGTTCTGGCCGCTGATCCAGACCGGCTGGTCCCACCTTCGCGCCGCCACAACCTCGCAAAGGACACTTTAACGGTTGCGCGGGCCTCGTGGTATTATGTATACCAGAGCCGCAGCCCAATCTTGAGAGATCGGTTTGATGACGGAAATTCCTCCACGCGACCGGACGAGCGAAGGCATGGGGCGCATCGTGCTGGCGCCGCTCGAGGACACCTCGACCTTTGCCGACCGCGCCTATGCAGCGCTCAAGCACGTCATCGTCTCGCTCGACGTCTACGAGCGCGACGCCGAGGTCCGCCTCGACGAACGCCAGCTCGCGCAGGATCTCGGCATCAGCCGCACGCCGGTGCGCGAGGCGATGGCGCAGCTCGAGCGCGAGGGCTTCGTGCGCTCGGTGCCGCGGCGCGGCATCTATGTGGTGCGCAAATCGAAGCAGGAGGTGATCGAGATGATTACCGCCTGGGCGGCGCTGGAAAGCATGGCGGCGCGGCTGATCACGCAGAACGCCTCAACGGAAGAAATCGCGGCGCTGCGCAATATGTTCGCCACCTTCGAGAACGGCGAGGCGCGCGCACACCTCGACGAGTATTCCGAGGTGAACATCGAGTTTCATCAGACCATCATCCGCATGAGCAAGAACGGCGTGCTGATCGATCTCGCCGAGAACCTGTTCACCCACATGCGCATGATCCGCCGCAAGACCATCGGTGAGCAGGATCGCGTCGACCGCTCGATCCGCGATCACATGAACATCATCGAAGCGCTGGAGGCGCGCGACACCGAGCGCGCCGAGGACCTCGTACGCAACCACGCGCTCGGCCTTGCCGATCACGTCGCGAAATACGCCGATTATCTGGATTGATCGCGACGCCAGTGAGCGCGCGACGAAAACTGAGGAGGACGCCATGGCGGAAGCCGCACTGAAGGAAAAACCCGCGGCCGAGGAAGAGC
>JBJMSU010000054.1:0-4958 GCA_045801465.1 Xanthobacteraceae bacterium
GACGGATACGCCGCATGGATACGGAATGGTGGAAGACCGGCGTCATCTACCAGGTCTATCCGCGCTCGTTTCAGGACAGCAACGGCGACGGCGTAGGGGATCTTGGCGGCATCGTTCAGCGCCTGTCGCATTTCACCGAGCTCGGCGTCGACGCGATCTGGCTCTCCCCGATCTTTCCCTCGCCCATGGCCGACTTCGGCTACGACATCGCCAACTACACCGATATCGATCCGATCTTCGGAACCTTGGCGGCGTTCGATCACCTCGTCGCTTCGGCGCATGCGCTCGGCCTCAAGGTCGTCCTCGACCTCGTACCTAATCACACGTCGGACCGGCATCCGTGGTTTGGGGAAAGCCGGTCGTCGCGCCACAGCCCAAAGCGCGATTGGTTCATCTGGCGCGATCCCGCGCCCGGTGGCGGGCCGCCGACCAACTGGATGTCGGATTTCGGCGGCAGCGCCTGGGCGTTCGATGCGGCGACCGGCCAGTATTACTACCACGCCTACCTGGCGGCGCAGCCCGATCTCAACTGGCGCAACCCGGACGTCCGCCGCGCCATCCACGACGTGATGCGGTTCTGGCTCAAGCGCGGCGTCGACGGGTTTCGCGTCGACGTGATCTGGCACCTGATCAAGGACGATCAGTTTCGCGATAACCCGGTCAACCCGGACTATCGCGAGGGCCAGCCGCCGCATCACGCGGTGATCCCGCTCTACACGGCGGACCGGCCCGAGGTTCACGACGTGATCGCTGAGTTGCGGCGCGTGGTCGACGAGTTCGACGACCGTGTCCTGATCGGCGAGATCTATCTGCCGATCGAGCGGCTCGTCGCCTATTACGGCCGCGACCTCACCGGCACTCACCTACCGTTTAATTTCAGCCTGTTGCAGTCGCGCTGGAACGCGCGCGCGATCGCAAAGCTGATCGACGAGTACGAGTCGGCCCTGCCGTCCGGCGGCTGGCCCAACTGGGTACTCGGCAATCATGACCGGCCGCGCGTGGCAAGCAGGATCGAGCCGGAGCAGGCGCGTGTCGCCGCCATGCTGCTCATGACGTTGCGTGGAACCCCAACCATCTACTACGGCGACGAGATCGGCATGCGGCAGGTACCGATCCCGCCCGACCGTATTCAGGACCCGT
This sequence comes from Xanthobacteraceae bacterium, assembly GCA_045801465.1. Lineage (GTDB taxonomy): Bacteria > Pseudomonadota > Alphaproteobacteria > Rhizobiales > Xanthobacteraceae > DATFWC01. The sequence continues at coordinate 1,141 of JBJMSU010000054.1, forward strand.
TCGAGAAGAACGTTCCCGGCATCGGTGTCGGGCGCGATGGGGCGCGCACTCCCATGCAGTGGGACGCCGGACCGTTCGCCGGCTTCTCGACTGCGGAGCCCTGGCTGCCGCTCAGCCCTGACTTCCACGCGGAAAATGTCGCCAATCTCAGGAACGACAAGACGTCCATCTTCAACCTCCATCGCCGGCTGCTGGCGCTGCGGCGCGCAAGCCCGGCGCTGAAGCGCGGTTCGTACCAGCCGATCGTCGCCAGCGGCGACCTCCTCCTGTATATCCGCACGCACGGCCAGCAACGCATCCTGGTCGCCCTCAACCTCGGCGCCGAGCCGGCTTTGGTCAGCTCGCAGGCGCAACATTGGCGCGGGCGGCTGCTGCTGTCGTCGTTCCTCGATCGTGACGGGGAGGCGATCGACGGCGAGATCGCGTTGCGCGCCGACGAAGGCGTCGTGGTGGAGCTCACGTCGTAGGGTGGGTTGAGGCGCCGCACTCGGCTTGCGGACGGACCGCTGCAGGGCGCGCCGAAACCCACCAGCAGCGGGCCTGTGACGGTGGGTGTGGGCGCGCGATGCTACGATACGATCGCGAGGCTTCGGGCGCGCCTCAACCACCCTAGGACTCACACCACCAGCAGCACCACGCCGCACAGAACGAGCGCCGCCACCCAGACGAGGTCGAGATTGATCCAGCCGCGCCGCAGGAAGGCGACGCCGACCCAGCGATAGACGACGAAGGCGATGACCGCGATGGTCGCCAGCATGGTGGCGGTGTGAACGGCGAGCGCCGCCAGCGCCACGCCGGTCGAGCCGGTGGTGCTGAGCTCCTGCGCCGGTGCCGCCGCGAGGCACAGCGGGATGAGCACCGGGATCAGCATCAGGCCGGCGCCGTGGGCGCTCGCCATCAGGAAGGACCACAGCGTCAGCCCGAGCAAACCGGTGGTCATGCCGACGCGCACGCGCTGGCGATGGCCATAGACCGCGTGCCACAGCGCCCAGCCGATCAGCGCGACGGCGGCAAGGCGGGTGAGAATCGTGTGGTCGATGGCGAGGCCGAGCGCCAGCACGGCGGCGACAACGAGCGCCACCGAGACGGCGTGGCCGAGCGCGATCGGAAGGAGCGACAGCAGCACCACGTTCTGGCTGCCGCGGTGCAGGCCGAGCGCCACCGCGAACAGCCAGCCCATGGCCGGATTGACGCCGTGAAACAGGCCGAGCCCGACGAGCGCCAGCCACGGCCAGAGCTCGGGAGCGGTCATGTCGCCATGACCTCCACGCTTCGCCCGTCGTCATGCCCGGCCTCGTGCCGGGCATCGACGTCTTCCAAGCACATTCGGCAGCGAAGACGTGGATGGCCGGGACAACCCTCGCCGCTTAGGCGGCTCGCCCGGCCATTACGATAGCGTCGGATCATTGCCCTATGGATAGCAGTAGGAATCCGACGAGCAGTCGCCGCCTTCGAGGCGGACCTGGTGCGGCAATTGCCCCTTGGGCCAGGCGACGAAGAATTTCGGATCGAACGCAAGACCGCCATTGGCGCCGGCATCGAGCTTCACCATCCAGCCGTCGAAGCCGCCCTCGTAGAACTGGCCGTCGATCGCGCCGTAGAGCGAGTTGGTGAAGTAGACCCGCCGGCCGTCGCGGCTGACCTCGACCATCTGCGGTCCGCCGCTGAGCTTGCCGTTCTTGGCGCCCGGGTGTCCGGCACGCGAGACAATGCCGCCGATCCGCACCTTGCCGGCGAGCTTGGGATTGAACGGATCGGAGACGTCGTATTGCTGCAGGTCGCCGGTGCCCCAGCAGGCCACGTAGAGGAAGCGATCGTCCATGGAGAGGTCGATGTCGGTGACGAGCGGCGGCACCGCCTTGAAACCCTTGAGCACGGGCGGCAGGTCGGCCTCGTTCGCCGGCTCGGCCGGGATCGAGATGATCTTCTTCACGGCCCAGCGGTTGCCGTCGCGGTACCAGGTCCAGATCGAGGACGAGAGGTCTTTCAGGCTGATGACGCAGTTCACGAATCCATAGGCCTTGGTGGGATCGTGGGCCGGGCGGAGCTCGAACACCAGCTGGTGCTCCTCGCCGAAGTCGATCTCCTGCAGGTGCTTGCGTCGCGTGAGATCCCAAAAGTGCAGACGGCGGCCGTATTTGCTGCCGAGCAGGACCTCGGGGACGAGACCGTTCTCGAACGTGTCGGGCGTGCCCCATTCGCTCGTCACCATGATGTCGTGGCCGAGATGCCACCAGGCGTCATAGGCGAGCTGCTGCGGCCCGCGATCGACCTCCCAACGCCCGAGCGGCTCGAAGCTTTCGTGGTCCATGACGAAGATGCCGCCCGGCGCCTTACCCTCGGCGTTGCCGAGCGCCGTCACGTAAATCCCGCCAGGACCGCAGTGGACCGTGTGCGGGCGGGTGTAGCCGGTCTTTTCGGCGAGCTCCTCGGGCTCGATCGTCTTGACCACCGTCGGCTTGCGCGCGTCGGGCTTGGTATCGAGGATATAGATGCGCGAGGAGCGCAGGCCCGGCACCACCAGATAGCGGCGCTCGACGTGGGGGTGGGGGGCGTTGGGGCACAGGCACGATGAGCACGCGTTCCAGCCGAAGTGGTGGAACTCATCGCCGGCATTGGGCATCGTCACCGTGCCGACGATCTGCGAGTAGGACGGCGACTGCGGGTCAACGTCGACCGTTGCGATCGCGTCCCCGGCTTTGCGCGCCGGATCGAACGCCGCCACATAAGCGAGCTTTTCCGGCGGCGCCTTGGCGGCCTGGCGCGGGGACGGATAGAAGCTTGGATCAGGTTGCCACGTGGCCATTGTTACCTCCTGGGGGTGATCGACGGATTTCAACGCCCGCTGCCGCGAACGCAAACCAGTGGTGCCGACTTAGTCGCAGCATGTTGTGCACGCGTTCGGGCATTGTCGGTGTCCGATCCGAACGTGCAGCCACAAACCGCTCAACCCAGTCTGGCGTTCGGCATTCGAAAAGTCCTCCAGAAACGCCTGAATTTCGCTTCAGAAGACCTCTTTTTTGTGACCCGCGCCGCGGCGCGGCGCTTCCGAGAGCCATGCCAGGCGTACGGGCTCGGCCGGCGCAGAGCGACTCCATAGGTTCGATCGAGCAGCGTCAAGGCCCGCAAATCGGGCCTTTCCGCTCCGAACCTATTGACTTGAGGGGGATCGGCCGATACATACGCCGCACTTTCCGGCAGGCGGTGAGTTTTCCCAAATCGGAATGGCGCTTTAGCGCCTCGATCCACGAAGCTCAAACGCTGCCACTGACGGCTCTTGTCAGATGATGGGTGCATGACCGCGACGCCGGTCGCGTCGTGGTCCTCTGTTTAAGTCCAAGAGCGTCATCGCGCGGACAACGCGCATGGCGCGCTTTCGTTTTGCGCGGGGGCGGCCCGCTTGAACATGCTCGGGCCGTCGGTCCGAACGAGGGATGAAGGCTCAATGCCGACGATCAACCAGCTGATCCGCAAGCCGCGGATCCAGGTGAAGGCGCGCAACAAGGTTCCGGCGCTGCAGGCAAGCCCGCAGAAGCGCGGGGTGTGCACGCGCGTCTATACGACGACGCCGAAGAAGCCGAACTCGGCGCTGCGCAAGGTCGCCCGCGTGCGGCTGACGAACGGCATGGAGGTCGGCGCCTACATCCCGGGCGAGGGGCACAACCTGCAGGAGCACTCCGTCGTCCTGATCCGCGGTGGCCGTGTCAAGGACCTGCCGGGCTACCGCTACAAGGTGATCCGCGGCGGGCTCGATGCGGCCGGCGTCGGCGACCGGCGACAGGGTCGGTCGAAGTACGGCGCGAAGCGAGGCTCGTAAT
>JBJMSU010000058.1:0-4332 GCA_045801465.1 Xanthobacteraceae bacterium
GTCCCTGCGAACGCAGGGACCCATAACCACCGAAGTCGATCATGTGCAAAGCCAACTGCTACGGCGTGAAAACGAGAGAGACGGAGTATAGGTCCCTGCTTTCGCAGGGATGACGTGCTGATGGATTTCTCCAAACACGTCCGCAGGGACCACGTGAAACTCTAGTCGCTCACGACGGCCGCTTGCGCTTGTGCGCGAACGGATTGGCCTTCTCGCGCAGCGCGATCCGCACCGGCGTGCCCGGCAGCTCGAAATATTGGCGCAACGAATTCACGAGATAGCGCAAATAGGATTGCGGCACCGCGTCGGCGCGCGAGCAGAACAGGATGAAGCTCGGCGGCCGCGCCTTGGCCTGCGTGATGTAATTCAGCTTCAGCCGCCGGCCCGACACCGCCGGCGGCGGATTGGCGTCCACCGCTTGCTCGAACCAGCGATTGAGGCCGGCGGTGGCGATGCGCTTGTTCCACACCGCGTAGGCCTGCTCGATCGCGCTCATCAGCCGGTCGATGCCCTCGCCCATCAGGCCCGATACCGCGACGATCGGCACGCCCCTGACCTGCGGCAGCGAATGATCGGCCTCGGTGCGCAGCGCCGAAATCAGGTTCGACTGCCGTCCCATCAAATCCCATTTGTTGACCGCGATCACCAGCGCCCGGCCCTCGCGCTCGATCAGGTCGGCGATGCGCAGGTCCTGCTCCTCGAACTTGTTCTGCGCGTCCATCATCAGCACCACGACTTCGGCGAAGCGCACCGCGCGCAGCGCATCCGCTACCGAAAGCTTCTCCAGCTTTTGCTCGATGCGCGAACGGCGCCGCAGGCCGGCGGTGTCGAAGACGCGAAACTCCCGGCCCTGCCAGTTGATCTCGACGGATATGGAATCGCGGGTGGTGCCGGCCTCGGCGCTGGTCAACAGCCGCTCCTCGCCGAGCAGATGATTGATCAGCGTCGACTTGCCGGCGTTGGGACGGCCGACAATGGCGACGCGGATCGGCCGCTTGGCAATCTCCTCATCGGTCTCGATGACCTCGTCGTCGTCGAATTCTTCCTGCTCGGCCTCGGGTTCCGGCATCAAGCCGCGTAGCGCGTCGTAAAGCTCGCTCAGTCCCTCGCCGTGCTCGGCCGAGATCTGGATCGGCTCGCCGAGCCCCAGCGCATAAGCCTCCATCGCGCCGGCATCGCCCTGCTTGCCCTCGCTTTTGTTGGCGACCAGAATCACCGGCTTGTTGGCGCGGCGGGCGAAGTCGGCAAAGGCGCGATCGTTCGGCGTCAGCCCGGCGCGGGCGTCGATCACGAACATCAGCGCGTCGGCGAGAGCGATCGCGGCTTCGGTCTGCTCCTGCATCCGCGCGGTCAGCGAGCCCTTGACGCCTTGATCGAGGCCGGCGGTGTCAATGATGGTGAATTCCAGATCGCCGAGACGCCCCTCGCCTTCGCGGCGGTCGCGGGTGACGCCGGGCTCGTCATCGACGAGCGCAAGCTTCTGCCCGACCAGCCGGTTGAACAGCGTCGATTTTCCGACATTGGGCCGGCCGATGATGGCAATGGTGAAGGACATAGGCGACCCGTGCGCCTCCAGGGGCGCCAATGTCAACTCCAGGCGGAGTTTAGCGCGCGAAGGTGCCGCTCGGCATTGGCGCAGGGAATGGCGCTGCTGATTGTTGCGGCTGTTGCGCCGACTGCGCCGATCGAGCCGAAGGTGACGGTTGCGCGGCCTGTTCGTCCGAGGGAGGCGGCGCGGTGGTGCGCTTGCGGGCGACTTTCTTCGGCTTGGGAGCTGGCGGCGCCGCGGCGGTGCTGCCCTCTTCCTCAGCCGCGGCATCAGCCTCCGGCGCGGCCGTGGCGGCAGTGCTGGCAGGGTCTTGTGCAGGAGAAGGAGCCGCGCTGACGGCGGCCGGTTGCTTGCCCTTGCCCTTTGATTTGGCCGCTTGTTTCGCGTTCGGCTCCGCTGGTGGCGGCGTGGAGCCCGCGGCAGCGGCCGCCTGCGCGTTCTGCTGGTCAATCCGCTCTTGCGCGGAGCCCTTGTACAATTCCTTCGGCACGCCCTGTTCGAGTCCCGGCACGCCATCCGGAAAAACCGCCTTGCGTTCGCCGGGCAGCTTCTTCTTGGTGTCGAGGAAATCCAACAGGTCGGTCGGGTCCCAATTCGAGAGACCGCCCGAGCAGCCGCCGAGCGCGCTCGAAAGCGCGACGAGCACTGTAGCTGCGATCAGGCGTTGCGAGCGGCGCATGGTCGATTTCCCACAGCTCATGTTTTGCGGATCATGCTCTAGCTCTTGGCGACAGGCGGGAGCATCGCCTGCAGCGCCTCGGCACGCGAACGCAGCGATGGCGGCGTCTCGCCGTCACCAGCGATCAGGTCCAGCCACTTTCGCGCAGCCGCCGCGTCATTGGCGCGCCAGGCGGACAGAGCAAGCAACTCGCGCGCGGTATGGCGAAACGTCGCCCCCGGCGCGGCGGAAGCCTCAAGCCGCGCAAGCATGTTGGGATAGGTTGATTTGTCCAGCAGCAATCCGGCGGCGCGCACCCTGGCGAGATCCCGCTGTTCGGCTTCGATGCTGCGATCGTCGGCGATGTCATCGTACATTTTCGCCGCGGCTTGCGGATCGCGGGTTGCAACCTCGGCGGCAGCGCGCATCCGCGCCAGCATGCGATAGCCCCATGGGGCTTTGGCGGCGAGATCGTTGAAGGCGGCTTCCGCCTCGGCGTGTTTGTTTTGCTCGGAAAGCTCGACCGCCTTGTCGAAGGCAGCACCTGCTTCAGCCGCCTTCTGCGCCTCCAGATACTGGTAACCGCGCCAGCCGCCGACCCCGGCGATGATCAAGAACGCGCCGGCGATGATGTAGATCGAATACTGGTCCCACAGCTTCTTGAGCTGATCGCGACGTACTTCCTCGTCGACTTCGTCAAAGAGTTCAGACACTTACAGCTATCCCATCCCCGATGGACCGGGCCAAATCCGCCACCTGCCAAACGCCGGGTGCCCACGTGCGGCGGCGATACCCTAGCGATATGGCGGTGGCAAGGCAAAGTCAGGCGGATCAAAGCGTTAACGCCGCCAGCGCGCCTAAGACTGCACGGCGGCCCAGGCGTCGCGCAACTGCCGCTTCATCACCTTGCCATTGGCGTTGCGCGGCAGCGGCTCGCTCGTCAGCGTCATGGTCTCAGGCACCTTGTAGTCCGAGAGCCGCTCGGCGCACCAGGCGCGCAGCGCCGGTTCGCTGACGTGACCGCCCTGGGTCACCACCACGGCATGCACGCGCTCGCCCAGCACCGGGCATGGTTTGGCGATGATCGCGCTCTCGACGATATCAGGATGCCCCGCGAGCACGGATTCGACTTCGGCGGAATAGATCTTGAGCCCGCCACGGTTGATCATGTCTTTCTGGCGGTCGAACACGCGCACAAAATCCTGGTGATCGATCGAGCCGAGATCGCCCGAGTGCCAGTATCCACCGGTAAAGCTCTCGGCCGTCGCAGTTGGATTGTTCCAGTAGCCTTTGATGACCGACCCGCTGTGAATCCAGATTTCGCCAATTTCGCCGCGCGGAAGCTCGCGTCCGTCGCCGTCCATGACGATGATGTGCGCGCCGGGACACGGCAGGCCAACGCTGTCGATGTGCGAGGCCGTCCATTCCGGCGGCATCATGGTCGAAGGCGACGTCGTCTCCGTCGAACCGTAGGCGTTGATCAGCTTGAGCCCGGGAAGCTTGGCCGCCAGCTTTTCAATGGTCGCGATCGGCATCGGCGCGCCGCCATAGCCTCCGATCCGCCACGACGAAAGATCGTAGTCATCGAAATCCGCCTGCAGCAGGCAAAGATTATACATCGCCGGCACCATCACGGTTTGGGTGACGCGTTCGCGCTCGGCGACTTTCAAGTAATCGGCGGCCTTGAACTCGGCGACGATGATCAGGCTGCCCGCGCAACGGGCCATGGTCATGATGTTGGCGACCACGCCGGTCACATGCGAGAGCGGGACCGCAGCTATCGATCGATCCGCCGAGGTCAGCTCCATGCAGGCTTCATAGACCATCGCTGAGTGAATGATGTTGCAATGGGCGAGCATCGCGCCCTTGGGCCGGCCGGTGGTGCCGGAAGTGTAGAGGATCATCGCCGTGTCTTCTTCAGTGACCGCGGCGGGCGGTTGCAAATTCCCCTCGTTCATCAGTGCCGCGAATTGCGAGGTGGCTTCGTCGTCATCGACCGCGAGCCGGTGCAGCAGGTCGGGAACGTCGCGCGCAGCAGGCAGACGATCGGCGAGCGTTGCCTCATGGATCAGGAGCTTGGCGCCGGAGTCGGCCAGCACATAGGCGATTTCCGGCTTTTGCTGGC
>JBJMSU010000069.1:0-19908 GCA_045801465.1 Xanthobacteraceae bacterium
GGGCCCGCATAGGCAGAATGAACGCGAGGCCCTGCCGCATGCTCCACCTCTCCCCGCGTGCGGGGAGAGGTCGACTTGCGAGCGCACTTGCGCGAAGCAAGTCGGGTGAGGGGGCGGTTCCACAAGCTCAGACTCGCGGCGACGCCCCCTCACCCGGAGTCCTTCGCTCCGCTTCGCTGCGCTTGGAATCCGACCTCTCCCCGCACGCGGGGAGAGGTGGAGTGCGCGGCACCGCCTACGGTTCAACTCCCGTGCTCTCGCAATAGCTCTCATGCTCGTCGTCGACATCATCCTGACCGGGCTCATCATCGGCGGGATGTATGCGCTGATCGCCTTGGGCCTGACGCTGCAATACGGCGTCGCCCGCATCGTCAACCTGGCATACGGCGAGTTTTTCGTCGCGGCGGCGCTCGGCGCGTTCTGGCTCTACACCGGCGTATCCGTGAGCCCGCTCATCGGGCTCGTCCTGGTGCTGCCGGTGGCGTTCGGCATCAATTGGGCGATCTACCAGGGCCTGCTCGCGCCGCTGGTGCGCCGTGCGAAGAATCAGGGCATGCTCGAGGTCGACAGCATCCTGGCGACGTTCGGGCTCCTGTTCGTCATTCAGGGCGTCGCGCTGGCGAGCTTCGGCGGCCAGTATTTCAGCTATTCGTATCTGTCCATTCCGGTCTCGGTCATGGGCAGCGCGCTGGCGGTCAATCGGCTGATCGCGCTCGGCTTCGCGGCAGGGATTGGCATTACGCTCTATCTGGCGCTGACCCGCACGCGGCTCGGCACCGCTGTTCGCGCGGTGGCGGTCGATCCGGTCGCCGCGCAACTGGTCGCGATCGACGTGCGGCGCGCCTCGGCCTTCGCGTTCGCGCTCGGCGGCGCGCTGGTTGCGGCCGGCGGTGTGCTGGGCGGCATGTTCCTCACCCTCAACGCCGCCATGGGTGTGGTGTTCACCACCAAGGCGCTGATCGTGGTGATCATGGGCGGCGTCGGCAATCTCCTGGGCGCGCTCGTCGCCGGCCTGCTGCTCGGCGTTGCCGAGACCTCCGTGGCTCGCTTGGTCGATCCCGGCCTGACGCTCGCCGTCAACTACGCACTGTTTCTCGCCGTGCTGCTGTGGCGGCCGACCGGTCTGTTCGGGAGCGCGGCGCGTTGAACGCAACCCATCTCGGTGCAATCGCTGCCCTCTTCATCACCATAGCCATTGCGGCGGTGCCATTCGTCGCCGGCCCCTACCACGTGGCGCTCGGCATCAGCCTTTTGAGCTATAGCGTGCTGGCCACCGCCTGGGCGCTGTTCTCCGGGCCGACACGTTATATTTCGCTCGCCACCGTCGCCTTCTTCGGCATCGGCGCCTATACGGTCGGCGCACTCGGCGAGGCGCTGCCGTGGTGGCTGGTGCTCGCGGTGGCGGCGGCGATCGGTGTCGCGGTGGCTCTCGTCGTCGGGCTCTCCACGCTCCGGCTCTCCGGCATGTATTTCGTGATCTTCACCTTTGGGCTCTCCGAGCTGATCCGCCAGGTCGTCACCTGGTATGAGGTCAATGTCCACCGCTCGGTCGGCCGCTACGTCTTCGTCGACGTGACGCAGAATGCCATCTACTGGCAGCTGCTGGCGCTTACGATCCTGGTGCTCGTGGCGGGCTGGCTGATCGGCCGCTCGCGCCTCGGCCTGGCCCTGCGCGTGATCGGCGAGGACGAGACGGTGGCGCGCCATTGCGGCATCGACACCACCGCCGCCAAGCTCACGCTGTTCGTGGTGAGCGCCTTGTTCACCACTGTGACCGGCGCCGTCATGGCGCCGCGCTGGACCTATATCGACCCGGCAATCGCCTTCAATCCGATGATCTCGTTCCAGGTCGTCATCATGGCCCTGCTCGGCGGCGCCACGAGGCTGCTCGGCCCGCTGCTGGGCGTGATCCCGCTGGTCTTCCTGTTCGAGCTTCTGTCCGCCAACTTCCCCAATTCCTACAGCATCCTGTTGGGCGCGGCCTTCATGCTCATCGTCTACGTGGTGCCGAACGGTGTCGCCGGCATCATCGAAACGGGCTTTAAAGGTTTCGGCCGCCGCGCCGAGGTGACCCCGTGACGTCCCCGCTGCTCGAGGCGACGGCGGTGCGCAAGGCGTTCGGCGGCCTCGTGGCGGTCGATGATCTCGCGTTCGCGGCGGCGCCGGCTGAGATCCTCGGACTGATCGGCCCAAACGGCTCGGGCAAGACCACGATGCTGAACCTGATCTCCGGCGCGTTGCGCTGCGACGACGGCGAGATCCGCTTCAAGGGCGACCTCATCACCCGGCTCGCGCCCCACCGCATCGCCCGGCTCGGCATTGCCCGCACCTTCCAGTTGGTTCGCGTGCTGCCGGCGATGACCGCCGGCGAGAACGTGCTGGCGGCGCTGGCCTTCGGCTCGCAGGCTTTGTGGGGCGCTGCCGCCGATGAGCGGGCGCGCGTCCTGCTGGCGCGGGTCGGGCTCGACGGCAAGGCCGATGCCCAGGCCGGAGAGCTCACGTATATCGACCAGAAGCGGCTCGAGCTGGCGCGCGCGCTGGCGCTTAAGCCCGACCTGCTGCTGCTCGACGAATGGCTCGCCGGCCTCAACCCGTCGGAACTCAACGCCGGCATCGCGCTGGTGCGGGCGCTGCGCCAGGACGGCCTCACCATCATCATGGTCGAGCACGTCATGGACGCGATCCGCTCGCTGTGCGACCGCTGCATCGTCATGAATGCCGGCCGCAAGATCGCCGAGGGCACGGCCGCGGCGGTGCTGGCCGACCGCGACGTGGTGCGCGCCTATCTGGGTGAAGCCGATGCTTGAGATCGCCGGCCTCTCGGTCGCCTACGGCCAGCACGCGGCGCTGACCGACGTTGCGCTCACGGTCGAGGCCGGCGAGATCGTGGCGATCCTCGGCGCCAACGGCGCCGGCAAGACCACGCTGTTGAAGGCGATCGCCGGACTGGTGCGGCCGCGCACCGACGCCAGCCGCACGCCGCAGGTGTGCTTCAACGGCCACGATCTCCTCGCGCTCGAGCCCTATCGGATCGTCGAGGCCGGCGTCGCGCTGGTGCCGGAAGGGCGCGGCATCTTTGCCGACCTCACGGTCAAGGAAAACCTCGAGCTCGGCGCCTTCGCCCGGCGGGCGCGCGCGAAGGAGGCCGAGAACCGCGCCCGCGTGCTGGAGCTCTTCCCCCGCCTTGCCGAGCGCCTCGCCCAGCGCGTGAGCACCATGAGCGGCGGCGAACGGCAGATGGTGGCGATCGGCCGCGCCGTGATGTCGGCCCCCGACATCCTGCTCCTGGACGAGCCGTCGCTCGGGCTGGCGCCGCGCCTGTGCACGGAATTGTTCCAGGCCCTGCCCCGCATCCGCGCCGCCGGCGTCGCCATCCTGCTGGTGGAGCAGAACACCAAGCAGAGCCTCAACATCGCCGACCGCGGCTACCTCATCGAGACCGGCCGCATCGTCGGCGAAGGCACCGCGCAGGCGCTCAAAACCGACCCGGCGGTGCAGCGCGCCTATCTCGGCGCGGCGGAGGTGCATGTCGCGCCGTCAGGGGCGTGATGCGCGTCGGCCCCGGCGTCGTAGCGTTGTAGCCCCGCATGAGCGGCAGCGGAATGCGGCGGCGGCCGATCCCGGATGTCGCTGCCGCTCATCCGAGCTTACGGCACCACCACGAAATTGGTGAAGCCGCCGTTGCGGTTGGGCAGGCCCTGCAGCACCTTGTTGATGTCGGCGAGCTTGTGCACCTGGTGCTCGAATACGGACAGGTCGAGGGTGCCGGCGCGCGCCATGTCGGCGAGCGCCTGGCCGTCGCCGGGCGAGAACCAGTTGGAGCCGATGAAGGCGATCTGCTCGTCCATCATCCAGTGCACGTCGAGCGGACCCTTCTCGCCCATGCCGCCGATGTTGACCGCGATGCCGCCGCGGCGGAGCGCATAGATGGCATCGATCATGGTCGCGGCCGGCGAGCCCGGACCGAGGCAGTCGATATGGATGTCGACGCCGAGACCGCCGGTGGCGGCGCGCACGCGCTCGGCGATGCTGCGCGCGCCCAGCGGCAGCACCTCGATGCGGGACGGCGCCAGTGCCTTCACGCGCTCGAGCAGCGCCACGTTGCGGCCGGTGCCGAAGATGCGAGCCACGCCGCGCGCGAGCGCGATCAGGCAGGCGCCGAGGCCGAGCGTGCCGCTGATGCCGTTGATGAGCACCGAGGATTGCGGACCAGCGCCGGCCTTGCGTAAGGCCGCGTAGGCGGTACCGAGATAGCCGAAGCGCGCCGCCTGCTCGAACGTCACGTTGTCGGGGAGGTGGACGAGGTTCTGCTGCGGCGCCGTGGTGTATTCGGCGAGCCCGCCATACGGATAGGCATCGAACAGCTTCTGCGACTCCGGACCGAAGCCGAAATAGCCCTTGAACGTGTAGTTGCGGCAATTGAGCGGATCGTTGGCGCGACAGGACGGGCACGAGCCGCAGGCGAGCCCCGGGTTGACATACACGCGGTCGCCGGCGCGGAACCAGTGCACCAGTTCGCCCGCTTCGGCGACCACGCCGGCGACATCGAGGCCGAAGATCGCCGGCAGTCGCGGCAGCGGCAGCTCGGGAAACCAGGTCTGCCAATGAGTGAGCACGTTGCCGAGATTCGGCACGATGCCGCAGGCCTCGACTTTCACCAGCACGTCGGTCGGCCGCGGCTGAGGGATCGGCAGCCGCTCCAGCACCATGGGGGCGCCGATCTGGTGCAGACGGGCGGCGAGCATCGTGGTCATGCTGAGCCTCTGGTATTTGTCATACGACCGTCAAGCTCGTCATTGCAGGGCGAGTGATCGCCACAGCGATCGCGGAGGGTTGACCGACAATTCATCGCATTTTGAGTCTATGTTTCTGATGGATGCGCACGTCAACCCGCGCGGCTTAATAGCGGCTCGCCCGGGCATGACGAGTCAAAACGCGATGCCGTTGAATATCCTCATCTTCGTCACCATTGCCGAGCGGCCACAATATTGAGGGCAACCTCGCCCATTTCCTCCCCGGGCGGCCGGGGCTGCTGACCAATCGCGACCGGTAGGCTGCACGGTCTGCGAGCAATTGACGCTCAGTTGCGCCGTCGCTTAGCGTTAGATCGTACGGCCGGGAGGAATTAATGACGATGGGCAACAAACTGCATTTGGGCCGGCATCGGGTCGGCTGCCCGTGCGGTCCGTCGCGGCGGCAGTTCATCGCCACGGCGGCGGCCTTCAGTGCAACCGCCGCGGCCGCACCAGCCGTGCTGGTCGCACCAGCCGCGCTGGCGCAGATGCCGGCGGCCGACCAGCCGAAGCTGATCGACGTGCACCACCACATCGTGCCGCCGTTCTGGTTCGAGGAGGTGAAGGAGCGCATCGCCGCGCAGGGCGGCGGACGCATCATTCCGACCTGGTACGGCTGGTCGCCGCAACGCGCCGTCGAGGACATGGACCGCAACGGCGTCGCGACCGCGCTCATCTCCATGACCACGCCCGGGATCTGGTTCGGCGACATGGCGCAGGGCCGGCGGCTCGCGCGCGACTACAACGACTACGCGGTGAAGATCGTCCGCGATCATCCCGGCCGCTTCGGCCTGTTCGCGACGCTGCCGCTGCCGGACACCGAAGGCAGCTTGAAGGAGATCGAATACGTCTTCGACACGCTCAAAGCCGACGGCATCGGCCTGATGACCAGTTACGGCGACAAGTGGGTCGGCGACCCGGCGTTCCTGCCGGTGCTGGAGGAGCTCAACCGGCGCAAGGCCGTGGTCTATGTCCATCCCTCCTCGCCGCTGTGCTGCACCAGCCTGATGCCCTACGTGCCGCCGTTCTTCTCCGAGTTCCAGCAGGACACCACACGGGCGATCCTCAGCCTGATCTTTTCCGGCTCGCTCAAGCGGCTCGCCGACGTCCGCTTCATCTTCTCGCATTCCGGCGGCACGCTGCCGATGGTGGCGGGCCGCATCGAGCACTATGCGGCGCTGCCGGCGTTCAAGGAGAAGGTGCCGAACGGGTTCATCACCGAGCTCAAGCGCCTGCACTACGAGATCGCCAATGCGGCCAACAAGCCGGCGCTGTCCGCGCTGACCAGCCTGGTGCCGACGTCGCAAATCATGTTCGGCAGCGACTTCCCGCTGGTGTCGATCGGCGAGACCGCGCACGGCCTGATGCAGCTCGGGTTTTCGCCCGCCGATTTCCAGAAGATTGCGCGCGACAACGCGCTCGGATTGATTCCACGGTTGAAAGCCTAAGTGGATCAGGATCGGTCTTATTCTGATAAGCTAGGTCCGCGTGGGCGCGGCGTGCTGAAGATAGCGCGTCCTGCCTACCCGACGCACACCTGATTTTCATGAAACCGGCTCCATTCGAATACGCGCGGCCCTCCGATGTCGACGAGGCGTGCGCCCTGCTGGCGGCCGACGACGGCGCGCGCGTCATCGCCGGCGGGCAGACGCTGGTGCCGTTGATGGCGATGCGGCTGGCACGGCCGACCCGGCTCGTCGACATCGCCCGTCTTGCCGAGCTCTCGTTCGTGCGGGACGACAAATCCGCCATCGTCATCGGCGCCGTCACGCGTCAGTGCGCGGTCGAGCACGATCCCGTGATCGCGGCGAATGTGCCGCTGCTGGCCAAGGCCATGCCGTGGATCGGCCATGCGGCGACCCGCGCCCGCGGCACCATCGGCGGCTCGCTCGCCAATGCCGATCCCGCCTCCGAGATATCGCTGGTGGCCGTGACGCTGGACGCGATTCTCGGCTATCGAGACACGGATCAGGCGGTGGAGATCCGAGCTTCCAAATTCTTCGTCGGTCCGATGATGACAGCGCTGCCCGACCGAGCTTTGCTGTACAGCGTGCTGTTTCTCAACTGGGACGGCCGGATCGGGTGCGGCTTTCATGAAGTCAATGCGCGGCGCAGTGACTTTGCCTTTGCGGCCGCTGCTGCGCAGGTCGCGCTCGACGACGACGGCGTGTGCCGGCGCCTGGCCGTGGGGGTCGGTGCGGTGGCAGATCGGCCGCTGCGGCTCGCGCACGCCGAACAGGCGCTCACCGGCACACGGCTCGAGCCGTCGTCGGTTCGTGCGGCGGTGGACGACGCTCTCGCCGAAATCGAGACCTGGAGCGACCTCCACGCCTCGGCGGAGTATCGTCGCCGCGCGGCGGCAACGTTGGCGACACGTGCCATCCTCGATGCCCAGGCGGAGGCGAATGAGAAGGATGGCGATGCGCACTGAGCTCACCATCAACGGAAAAGCCCATGCCGTCGACGTCGAGCCGCGGACAACGCTGCTCGATTGTCTGCGCGATCATCTCGGGCTCACCGGGGCGCATGCTGGCTGCGAGCACGGCGTGTGCGGCGCCTGCACGGTCCTGCTCGACGGCGTCGCCGTGCGCTCCTGCCTGATGTTCGCCGTTCAGGCGGATGGCTACGCCATCACCACCATCGAAGGCCTCTCGCCCGGGCCGGGCGAGCTGTCGCCGCTGCAGGACGCATTCTGCGAGACGCACGGGCTGCAATGCGGCTACTGCACGCCTGCGATGATCCTGACCGCGCACGCGCTGCTGGCCGACAAGCCGGAGCCGACCCGCGACGACATCGTCGAGGCAATTTCCGGCAATATCTGCCGCTGCACCGGCTACGTGCAGATCGTCGAAGCGATCACGCTCGCCGCCGAGCGCCTGCGCGGCGCCAACCGGCCACCGGAGCCGCAATGAGCGACAGGCGTTTCCATTTCGTCTCCACCGACCGCCGCGTGCGCGAGGACCGCCGCTTCGTGGTCGGCCATGGACGTTTTGCCGCTGACATCGCGCTGCCGGGCACGCGCCATATCGCCATCGTGACTTGTCCGCATCCGGCCGCCCGCATCGTGGCGATCGACAAGAGCGCGGCCCTCGCCATGCCCGGCGTCCATTACGTACTCGACGGGCGCGAGCTCGCCGCCGCAACGGCGCCGCTGATGGCCGGGCTCGACACTCCAAATGTGCCGCGCCGGCCTTTGGCGGTCGATGTGGCGCGCTACTCCGGCGAGTGGGTCGCGGCAGTCGTCGCCGACACACGCGCCTTGGCCGAGGACGCGGCCGAAGCGGTGGAGATCGACTACGAGCTCCAACCCTTCGTGCTCGATGCCGAGGAGGCGCTTGCGCCCGCAAGCCCGCCGGTGCACGCGGATCACGGCTCCAACGTGCTGCTCGATCGTACCTTCGTGTGGGGCGAGGTTGAGCGCGACTTCGCGCAGGCGCCGCATCGCCTTGCGCTGCGCGTCAAATGGGGGCGCAGCTCCACCGTGCCGGTCGAGACGTTCGCCGTCGTCGTGAGCTGGGATGCGTGGCGCGAGATCCTCGACGTATGGGCCTCGATCCAGATGCCGAAATTCCCCGATCAGATCGCGGCGGCGCTGCGGGTTCCCGGTTCGGCGGTGCGCGTCCACCACGACGTCGACGTTGGCGGCAGCTACGGGGTGAAGCGTGGCATCAAGCATACCGTGGTCGCCGGCTACCTGTCGCGCCGGCTCGGATGTCCAATCCGGATCGTGGAGGATCGGCTCGAGAACATGCGCGGTGGCGACGCGCATGGGCCGGAACGGCTGTTCGACGTCGAGGTCGCCTTCGACGACGCCGGCGTGATCCGTTCCATGAAGATGCGGGCGCTCGACAACGTCGGCGCGTACGCGGGCCGCTCGCCGTTCCAGCTCGGCAAGCCTGTGGGCGCGATCGTCGGCCCGTATCGCATCGGCAGCGTGCAGTATCGCGCCATCGCGGTCACCAGCAACAAGACCGTGCAGGAAGCGGTGCGCGCGTTCGGCCAGTCGCCGACCAACTACGCCATCGAGCGAATGATGGACGAGGTGGCCAAACGGCTCGGGTTGGACCGCCTGGAGGTGCGGCGGCGCAATCTGATCCGTCGGCAAGAGTTTCCCTACACGATCCCGAGCGGCAGCACCTATGACAGCGGCGATTACCACGCCGTGATCGATAAGGTGCTCGCTCACACCGCCTATGCCGACCTGATCGCGGCGCGCGACCGGTTGCGTGCGAGCGGGCGCCTCGCCGGGCTCGGCATCGCCGCCTGCCTGGAGCCGAGCGGCGGCAATTCCTCCTTCGAGCCCTTGCTCAATCCGAAGAACACCACCACCACCTGGATGGACTCCTGCCGCATCAGCGTGGACCTGAGCGGGGCCGTCACGGCAACCATCCATACGACGTCATCCGGACAGGGCCACGAGACTTTGGTCGGGACCGTCGTCGGCGAGGTCCTCGGGCTCGACCCGGATCGCATCCGCGTGGTGCGTCCCGACTCGCTCGAGTCGTTGCCAAGCAACTCACCCGTGGGCAGCCGCATGGCGATCATGCTCGGCGGCGCCGCGTTCCACGCCGCGCACAAGCTGAAGGCGAAGCTCACGGCCATCGCGGCGCACGACCTCGGCATTGCGCCGGAGCGTGCGACGTACCGCCATGGCGACGTATATGATGCCGACAACCCGGAGCGCCGGCTTGCGTGGCAGGAGCTCGTCACCATTGCGCATCGTCATTTCCACCGCCTGCCGCCTGGATTCGAGCCCGGCCTCGCGGCCGCCCACATCATGCAGGTGCCGACCGGCGGAACTCTGCCCACGTCCGACGGCCGCGTGCAGATGTACCCGTGCTACTCCTTCGAGTTTCACCTCGTGCTGCTGGCGATCGACCCGGACCTCGGCAAACCTGAGATCAAGCGCTACCTGGTCGGTCACGACTGCGGCACGGTGATCAATCCGAAGATCGTGCGCGGCATGACGCTCGGCGGCATCGCGCACGGGATCGGCGCGGCGCTGTACGAAGAGTTTGCCTATGACGATCAGGGTCAGTTGATCACCCAGACCTTCATGGACTACCTGCTGCCGTCATCGCACGAAGTGCCGCCGATCGAGATCATCCATCACGAGACCCCTTCCCCGCATACGGTGTTCGGCCAGAAGGGCTCGGGCGAGTCCGGCTATCTCGGCGCACCGGCCGCGATCGCCAGCGCCGTCAACGACGCGCTTGCGCCGCTCGGGATCACGATCAACCAGACGCCGATCAAGCTCGCCTGGCTCGGCGACCTCATCGCCGCCGCGAGGCAAGATAAGGAGAATGGATAGCGTCAACTCTGACACGCTCGTCGTGCCCGGCCTTGTGCCGGGCATCCACGTCTTTGCGCAGCCGCACATGGAAGACGTGGATGGCCGGGACAACCCTCGCCGCTCATAGCGGCTCGCCCGGCCATGACGATGTGGCAGGTGCTGGCGAAGGAAGCCACGGATGATCGTCGATTCCCATGCCCATCTGGTGCCGCCGGACCTGCTGGCCGCCATCCCCAAGGCGAAGGATCGATTTCCCTCGCTGCGCCTGATCGAGAACGGCGGAAGCCTCGCCTTTGCGTTCGACGCCCGGGTGTTGCAATTCATCGTCCGCATGCTTGGAACCGAGCGGCTGATGCTGGGTTCCGACATGCCGTTCCCCATCGGCGACCCGGAGCCTGCGCGCATCGTGGCGGCGGCCGGGCTGAGCGCCGAGCAAGCCGCTTCCGTCAATGGCGGCCTTGCGGCCAAGCTCTTCCGGCTGCCCGATGCCGCTCGAATCGGACGAAATTGACGCACGTCCGCAGACATGGCGACGTGTACGATCATGCCGGAAGCTCAGGGAGGAGAACGATGAGATCTTGTCGAGGCGGTCGGGTGAATGCATGGGCGATGGCGGCATTCATGGCCGCGCTGACGTGCGCGGGCAACGTCGGCGCGCAATCGCTGGAGAAGATTTCGATCGTGATCTTCAGCCCGCCATCGCTCGGCGCTTTCATGCCGCCGGTCATCAAGGCAAAGAAGCTCGACCACGCGAACGGGCTGGACATCGCCTTTCAAGAGCGCACGCCCGACGCCTACACGGCCCAGTTCAACTCGGGCGAGTTCAAGGTCGGCGGCAGCGCATCGTTGCTGACCATCGGGCTCGGCGACGCCCGCGGCGTCAAGGTGAAGTATCTTTTCAACCTGTTCGATTTCTGGGGCGCCGTCGTGACCTCACGCGCGGAGGTCAAGACGCTGAAAGACCTGGAAGGCCGGCAGCTCGCCGGCGCCCGCTCCACCACCAACTACGTGATGTTCGAGTTCTTCGCCAAGAAGCTCGGCGTCGACGTCGCCAAGATCCAGGTCGTCAACACGGCGACGCCAGGCCTCGTCAGTTATGCGCTGGCCGACCGCGCCGATGCGGTCCAGATCTGGGAGCCCGCCTACACCCTGCTCATGGCCAAGAAGCCGAGCATCCGCACCCTCGACATGGGCATCGAGCAGACGTGGAAATCGTTCGCCAGCGGCAGCCGCATTCCCTATCTCGGGGTCGGCGCGCATGCGGACTGGGCCGACCAGAACCCGGCCCTGGTGGCGAAGCTCTACGCGACCTACAAGGCTGCCGCCGAATGGATCGTGAAGAATCCCGACGAGTCCGCCCCGCTGGTGGCGCCGGGCGCCACCGCCGATGACGTCAAGGCGATGGCCTCGCTGATCCGCAGCAATGAACGCCTTGCCATCAATCTCGCGTCGGCCGCCGAGGTGCGCAAGGAGATCGAGGGCGTCTACCGGGCAGGCGTCGAAGTCGGCTACTTCCCGGCCCTGCCGTCAAACACGACGGTCTACGACAAGCCCCTTCCATGATGCAAAATCCGCGCGTCGGCCGCGCCCTGCAGGCGACCGCGAGCACGCTCGTGCTCGCCGGACTGTGGCAGATCGCTTCGCTGTTCTTCCCGCATTACCTGTTCCCGCCGGTTACCGACGTGGTGAAACGGGCGGTCGACATCGTCGTCTCCGGGCCGCTGCTCGTGGAAGTGCTCGTCACCGCGGCGCGCATCTTTGCCGGCCTCCTCGGCGCTTTCGTGCTCGGCGCCGCGGTGGCGCTGATGATCGGCCGCTCGCCGCTCATCGAGAGCTATGTCACGCCGGTCTTGGTGTTCCTGCAGGGAATCCCTGCCCTGTCCTGGGTGGTGATCGCCATCATCTGGTTCCACGGGATCGAGTTCCGCATCTTCTTCATCATGGTGCTCACCACGCTGCCCGCCTTCACGTTCCAGATCCTCGATGCGTTCCGCTCGATGTCCAAGGACCTGTTCGAGATGACCATGGCGTTTCGGCCGCGAAAGTGGACCGTGTTCCGCGTGCTGATCGTGCCCACCATCGTTCCGGGCATTCTCACCGCCTGGAAGGTCAATCTCGGCAATGCGGCGCGCGTCGTGGTGGTCGCCGAACTGGTGGGAGCGACCGGCGGCGTCGGCTATCAATTGCTGCGCCAGCAGCAATTGTTCGACATGGCCGGCGCCCTCGCCTGGACGTTGCAGCTCGTGCTGTTCGTGCTGGTGGTGCAGCAGGCGATCGTGGCGATCGAGGGTTTCGTCCTGCGCTACCGGGCGGTCTCCGAGCGGGCGATGTAGTGTGACCACCTCTCCCTTTGTCATCCCGGCCGAGCGCGTAAGCGCGAGAGCCGGGACCCAGGACGCCCTGCGATGGAGTTGCGACGTGCGGTTATCATGCTTTGAGCCGGGAGACCTGGATCCCGGATCGGCTCGCTTCGCGAGCCGTCGGGGATGACAAGTCCAGCGGCGAGCCCGGCCATCCGCCTGCACGAGGTCAGCAAGGCGTTCGGCCGCGCCGACGCGCGCGGTGACCTCCTGGCAGTTGACCGCCTGTCGTTCGCCATCGCGAGCGGAGAGATCGTCGCAGTCCTGGGCAAGACCGGCTGCGGCAAGTCGACCATGTTCAATCTCGTTGCCGGACTGATCGCGCCGAGCTCCGGCACCGTCGAGGTGATCGGCCACGACCCGTTTCGCGAGTTCGCGTTCTTCCGCGGCAAGATCGGCATCATCTTCCAGAACGACCGGCTGATGCCGTGGCGCACCGCGCTCGACAATGTCGTGCTCGGACTGGAAATTCTCGATGCCGAACCCGAGCGCGCTCAAGCGGTGGCCCGCGGATGGCTGGCTCGGCTCGGGCTTGCCGGACATGAGAACGACTATCCGCATGCGCTGTCGGGCGGCATGCGCCAGCGCGTCTCGATCGCCCGCGCTTTCGCCGTGGAGCCGGAAATCCTGCTCTGCGACGAGCCGTTCTCCGCCCTCGACGAGATGACGGCACGCGATCTGCGCGCGGAATTCGTTCGCCTCGTCCAGCAGAACGGCAAAACCGCGGTGTTCGTCACCCATCATATCGACGAGGCGCTGGAGATCGGCGACCGCATTCTCGTCTTTCACCGGCCGGCACGCATTGCCTTGGAAATCAGCCTCGGCCGCGCTACCGATGCGCAGAGCCGGGCCGACGCGCGCGAGCAGATCCTGAAGGTTCTGTCGCTGGAGGATTCAACGAAAGCCGGCGCGCTGTGAGACACACTCTCCACGTCGATCGTTACTGGCGCGGAAGTGCCACTTGTTCCACCTCTCCCCGCGTGCGGGGAGAGGTCGACTTGCGAGCGCTCTTGCGCGAAGCAAGTCGGGTGAGGGGGCGTTTCAACAGGCTCAGACTCGCGGAGATACCCCCTCACCCGGATTCCTTCGCTTCGCAAGCTCCGCTCGGAATCCGACCTCTCCCCGCACGCGGGGAGAGGTGGAGTTTGTGGCACCGCCTGCGTACGATAACTCGTCAACAAGTCGGGAGCGTTCGGCGTGAATATCGGATTTGTCGGGCTCGGCGTGATGGGCCAGGAGATCGTCCCGCGCCTGCAGGCCGCCGGCCACAAGGTGACGGGCTGGAACCGCAGCCGCGACAAGGCGGCGTCGCTGATCGCCGCCGGCATGGGTTGGGCCGAGACGCCGCGCGCGGTCGCGGAGGTCTCCGACATCGTCCTCTCCATCGTCACCGACGGCAACGCCGTGCGTTCGGTCGCTCTCGGCCAGGACGGGATCATCGCCGGCCTCAAGCGCGACGGTATCTATGCCGATATGAGCACGATCGCGCCGGACGTCAGCCGCGCCGTTGCCTCCGAGTTCGCCGCGGCCGGCCGCATGATGCTCGACGCTCCGCTGTCCGGCAGTCCGGTGACGCTGCGCCAGGGCAACGCCTCGGTCATGGTCGGCGGCGATGCGGCGGCATTCGAGAAAGCGAAGCCGGTGCTGCTCGCGATCGGACCGAAGGTGACGCACATCGGCGCCAACGGCCTTGCCTGCCAGATGAAGATCGCCATCAATCTCTTGCTCATGGTGGAGGTGATTGCGTTCGGCGAAGCGGTGGCGCTTGCCGAGAAGGGCGGGGTTCGACGCGACATCGCCGTCGATGCCGTTCTCAAGAGTGTCGCCGCCTCGCCGGTGCTGGGTTATCGCGGCCCCTTCATCCTGGAAGGGCAGATGCCGGCGGTTCCGCTCGCCGACGTCACGCTGCAGCAGAAGGACATGCTGCTGGCGCTCGATCTCGGCCGCAAGCTCGGCAGCCCGGTGCCGCTGGCCGCCGCCGCCAACGAGATCATGAATGCCTGCCGGGGCTTAGGCATCGATCATCGCGACTTCGTCACCGCGCACCAAGTCTATCGTCGTCTGGGAGGTCAAGCGTGAGCGAAAGCCCGAGAATGTACCGCACCAATCTGCGCGACGTGCCGCAGGTGGGCGGGCTGAAGCGCGACGATGGCTGGGTGGACATGCAGGTTCAATTCCTGATCGACAAGAAGTCGGCAGGCGCCGCCCACGTGGTCGGCTGGACCGTGCTCAAGCCCGGCGCCCGGCACGAGCGGCACCTCCATCGCCATTGCGACGAGTTCTTCATCGTGCTGAAAGGCAGGGGAACGATCTACACCGACAAAGGCGAGGAGCCGTCGGCCGAAGGCGACGTGGTCTATTCCCCGCGCAGCTGCCCGCACGGCTTCAACAACACCTCGAACGAAGACGTTGTTCTGGTGTGGGGCTGGATGGGCGCCGGCTCGATCGAGGCGTCCGGCTACGAAGTCGATCCCGAGCAGCATTGACGCCATGATCGACGATCCGCGCATCGTGCGAGGCATGCGCCGCCAGTCGGCGTTGCGCGCCGAGCGACTGCAGGCGGGCGCCAAGCTGATCGGCTGGAAGGTCGGCTTCGGCGCGCCGGCCGCGATGGAGAAGCTGCGCATATCGGGACCTCTCATTGGTTTTCTCCTGGATCGGGCGCTTCTCTCTTCGCCCGCGCACATCTCGCTCGCGGGCTGGCACAAGCCGGTGGCCGAGCCGGAAATCGCGGTCCATATCGGGCGCGATGTTTCGGGCGAAGCGGACCGCGACAGCGCACGCGCGGCAATTTCCGCGCTCGCACCGGCGATCGAAGTGGCCGACGTGGACGGGCCGAACGATGACGTCGAAGCTGTCCTGGCTGGCAATATTTTTCAGCGGCACGTGGTGCTCGCAGCGCTCGACACGACGCGTGCCGGCGCTCGTCTCGATGGATTGATCGGCCGCGTGACGCGATCGGGCCGCGCGCTCGATGTGCCGGACGATCTCCAGGCCAATACCGGAGACCTGATCGACATCGTTCGCCATGTCGCCGCCGTCGCGGCGCAGTTCGGCGATGGCCTGCGCGCCGGCCACTTCATCATCGCCGGCTCCGTCGTGGCGCCCCTCTTTGTCGAGCCGGACGAGACCGTCACGTTCGCGCTTCATCCGATCGGCGCGGTCTCAGTGGCATTTGACAGGTAAGCGCCTGCTCGGACTGCCCGGTCCCCTATGGTCGAGACGCGTCGCTCTCATCCTGAGCAGTCACCCCCATCCTTCGAGACGCCCGCTTCGCGGGCTCCTCAGGATGAGGGACGACTGCGAAGGACGCGACGCTCCTCACCATGAGGGATCGCTACGATAGACCTCATCCTGAGGAGCGCCCGCAGGGCGAGCGATCGCCACAGCGATCGCGAGGGGCGTCTCGAAGGATGGGGTCGTTCACGAACTGATCGCAATTCATCGAGACCAGGGAGGCGCACTGCGCCGAGCGTTAACAACGCGGTTTCAGGCGCCTTGCCCACCCTACAGCGCTGCGCGTCACGCGCGCATGCGCGCCGGCTGCGGCGGGCGGAATTTGGGGATCACCTCGCCGGCGAACATTTCCAGCGAGGCGAGCGCCTTCTCCACGCCGTACCACGGCGGGTAGTGCAGCATGAGCGAGGCGGCGCCGGTCATCGCCTCGAGGCGCTCGATCTTCTCGATCACGGTCGCCGGCGAGCCGTGCAGGATGATGTCGCGCAACAGCGTGTCGTAGTTGCGCTGGCTGGTGGCGCCGCCTTGCGACACGGTGCCGAGATAACCCGAGGTGTGGCCGCTGGAGAAATGCTTAAGGTGGCGCATGATGACGGATTCGCTGTCGCGCCGGGCCTGGGCGTCCGTCTCCGCGACATAGACGTAGCGGGCGATATCGACGTGGCCGCGCGCCGGATTGGCGCGCAGTTGCGGCGGCGTCTCGTCGAGCGCCGTCCGGTACGTGGCGACTTGGCGCGCGAGTTCCTCGAACGGCGTCCAGGTGGACAACAGGAGACCGAAGCCCATGCGCCCGGCCGCCGCGATCGACCGGTCGGTGGCGCCGGCCAGGAAAATCGGCGGATGCGGCTGCTGCAGGCCATGCGGGAACAGCTCGTAGGCGCCGTCGACCTTGACATTGAAATGCGTGCCCCGGTGATCGCTGCGCTTGTTATGGAACAGCTCGATCAATAACGGCAGCGCCTCTTCCTGGATCTCGCGCCGGGCCTCGAAGTCGATGCCGAAGCCGTCGAACTCGTACTTGCGGTAGCCGGACCCGAGCCCAAGCACGAAGCGGCCATTGCTCAGGATGTCGATGAAGGCCGCGTTCTCGGCCACGCGCAACGGGTTGGCGAGCGGCAGCGTCACCACCGCGGTGCCGATCTTGATGCGCCGGGTAAGCGCCGCAAGATAACCGGCATAGACGAACACATCGGGCATGATGCCGTATTCATTGCTGAAATGATGCTCGGCGATCCACGCGATGTCGAAGCCGATCTCGTCGGCGCGCAGGATTTCGCGGGTCACGCGCGCATGCACGTCGCGATGCGGATAGGGCTCGGCGTCCGTATTCGGGTGCGACGTAAACAGAATGCCGAATTCCATGCCTTGAGCGCTCCTTCAACTCCCGTTTCCGGGTCGATCATGGTTGTTTCGGCAAGTCATGCCAAGGCCCCGGGACCTTCGCGCGGCCCGTGGACCCATCCGAGCGTGCTGAATTTCGCTTGGCTGGTCCGTGACCGCGAAAAAGCCCGGCCCGGACTTGATCCGGGCCGAATACCGGTTTTCGGAAACGAGAGCAGGATGACGATTCGAAGCAAAGTCGTCTCGCTCTCACGGGAGCTTCGCGACAGTGGTCCAATGCTATGGCCGGCTTCCGGTCGTCTCGCCCTGTCCGGTGGTCTGACGCGACGGCCTGTTGGCGCTGTCGTCCGGCGGTCCGGTGTTGCTGCGCTCGAACACCGTGACGGTCGACAAAGCCGGCAGGTTGAGGTTGTTGATCACCCACAGGCCGGCCAGCGCAACCACGCCGGCGAGCAATATCGAGGGAAGTGTGACGACCAAGGCGCCGAGGAAGCTCGCGAATGCAGCCAGGACATGGACGCCCGCATACCACAGCTGCCTTGCCGCGATGAACAGGAAATAGGCGACGAAGGCAATGACAATGATGAGCACGACCTGTTTCCAAATCGGCCAACTCTCCCACGGTGCCTGCATCATCTTGGTGATCTGGTCGATCGACCAAGTCCAGACGAGCTGAACGAACCGGAAGATCGCGGCGATGCCCTGCTGCAGGAACTGCAGAAACTGATCGAAGATCTGTTTCATGGCCGAGCCCTCCAAGCCCGGGCCCCGTGAACAGCCTCAATGAACTCAATGACAATCACTTGCAGGGGCGCAGTGCGCCTGCTGATCAGGGGCCGGGTCTAGAAGAACGCCGCTACGTTCCTTCGGTTCCCAAGACAAACGCATCGCTCCAGGTGCGGGCAGGGACGCGTCACTGGTTGAGCCACCGCCGCGCGAACCCCAACAAGCCCTGCGGCATGAAGATGACCATGGCGATGAAGATCACGCCGACCGGAATGAGATAGTACTCGGTGAAGAAGCGCGAGAAGAGTTCGCGCAGCAGCAGGAAGAATCCGGCGCCGGCGATGGGTCCGACCAGCGTGCCCATGCCGCCCATCACGTTGAAGATGACCGCCTCGCCGGAGACCAGAAAGTAGACGAAATCGGGCGCCGCGAAGCGGTTCTGGATGGCATAGAGCACGCCGGCCAGTCCCGCGAACAGGCCGGACAGCATCACCGCCACCATTTTGTAGCGTTCGACCGGATAGCCGATGGCGCGAGTCCGCGGCTCGTTCTCGCGGATCGACTGCAGCACCATGCCGAACGGCGACTGCGTGATGCGCCTGAGAAGCAGATAGGACGCCGCGACGACGGCGAGCACGAACCAGTGCAGCGTCGCCGAGGTGAACGGGACCGAGAACAGCCCGGGAATGGCGAGTGCCGGCCGGCTGAACGTCAGGCCGTTTTCGCCGCCGGTCACCTCGGTCCAGGTGAAGATGATGACGTAGAAGATCTGCGAAAAGATCAACGTCGTGATGGCGAAGTAGATGTCGCGCAGGCGGGTGGAGAAATAGGCCACGAACAAGGCGACGCCGCCGGCACCGATGAGCCCATAGACAATCGCCAGCCACAGATTGGGCGGCCGGACCATGAGCAGCGCCGCCGCCGCGCCATACATGCCGAGACCGAAGAAGGCCGAGTGGCCGAACGAGATCATGCCGGCGTAGCCGATCAGGATGTCGGACGACATAGCCAACAGGCCCCAGATCAGGATTTCGGTGAGGAACCGACGCCAGAATTCCGGCAGCACCAGCGGCGCCACCACGAGCAGCGCCAGGATGACGGAAAATCCGATCCAGTAGGTCGCGGTATGGCGGTTGGTCATTTGGGCGTGGGCACGAACAGGCCGGTGGGGCGGAACAGGAGGGTCAGCACCAGCACGACGAAGGAGACGATGACGGCCTGGGCCGGGCTCACCCAGATCGACGCGTAGGCTTCCAGGAGGCTGATGAAGATCGACGCGGCGATCGAGCCGCCGAGATTGCCCATGCCGCCGACCACCACCACGATGAAGGCCTTGAGGACCCAGTCGAGGCCCATGGCGTGATTGATGCCGATCAGCGGTCCGAACAGCACGCCGCTGGCCGCCGCCATGCCGGCGCCGATGGCGAACACGCCGGTGTGCACCCACGGCACGGGGATGCCCATGGCCTGGGCCATGAAACGGTCCTGCGTGGTGGCGCGAATCCAGACGCCGTAGCGGCCGTACTTGAGGAACAGATAGAGCCCGCCGATGATGGCGGCCGACAGCACCGCGATCAGCACCCGATACCAGGGATACACGAGGTAGAAGAGCTCGAATTGCCCCGTGATGGGCTCCTGGATCTTGCGCGGCACCGGACCGAAGTGCCACAGCGCATAATTCTGCAGCACCAACGATATGCCGAAGGTGGCGAGGATCGTGGTCAGCGGATCGCGGCCGAGCAGCGGCCGCAAGGTCGTCACCTGCAGCGCCGCGCCCATCAGCGCCACGGTCAGCGTCGACACCACCAGCGCGACCCAGAAGCTGCCGGATGTCACAAGCACGACCGCGCCGATGTAGGCGCCCAGCATGAAGAGCTCGCCGTGGGCGAAGTTCACCACGTCCATGATGCCGAAGATCAGCGTCAGTCCCGAGGCGACCAGCGCCAGGATCATGCCGGTGACAATGCCGTTGACCGTCTGGATGGCGATGATGTCCCAGGGGATGCCCGCAAGCATGCCTCTACACTCCCAGGTACTGGTGGATGACCGCGTCGTCGGCCCGGAGCGCGGCGGCCGTGGCGTGGTGCCTAACGGCGCCCTTCTCCATGATGTACACGCGATCGGAAACGGCGAGCGTGAGGGGCACGTTCTGCTCGAT
>JBJMSU010000076.1:0-6307 GCA_045801465.1 Xanthobacteraceae bacterium
ATCGCCCCCTCACCCGATTTGCTTCGCTTCGCAAGTGCTCCGCTCGCAAGTCGACCTCTCCCCGCACGCGGGGCGAGGTGGGGCAAGCGGCCCGGTCCGCGTGTCACTAACGTCACTTGGGCGGCGTCGAGACCGCCACCAGCATGGTGACGACGTCGTTGCCGCGATTGATGATCTCCCGGCTCTCGTTGGGGCCGATGAAGCAGGAATCGTTCGCCTTGAGCACGGTCTCCTTGCCGTCGACGATGACGGTGAGCTCGCCCGCGATGATGACGTAGACCTTCTCGGTCGGCGAGGCATCCGGGCCGGCGCCGCCGCCGGGCAGGAAATGCGACAATCCCATCACGAATTGCTTGGGGCCGCCGGCCTCGGCGCCGAACAGGCGCAGCGAGGAATAATTGCGGTGATTTGGAGCCTCGTAGGGCTTGGCCTCCTTGAAACGTTTGACCAGCATCAGAACTTCTCCCCCTTCTCGATGCGGTAGGCGCCCTTCGGGTCCGTGATGGCGACGAGGCGCACGATGCAGCCGTCGCCGCGATCCCAGTTCCACGGAAAGTACGCGAAGGTGCAGCGCCGGCCGGTGACCTTGTCGATGTCGCCGCCGACGTTCTCGATCCCGAGGATGCCGCTCTTGAACAGGATGCGGTGCACCGGCTCCCATTCGGGGAAATCCTGCTTCCAGTCGCGGCCGCCCGACCACTCGCGGTACTCCTCGGCGAGATGCGGATGCAGCGGCCCGTTACGCTGCGGCCCGATGGCGGTGGCGAGCGGATGGTCATTGGCCTGGGTGTCGTGGCCGACCACCTTGACCTTCTTCTCCACGAACCACTTGCCGGCCGACGGCACGAAGCCGGGCGCACGGCAGAAATAATCTTCGCTGTCCTCGTAGAACTTGTGCCAGCCAGTGTTGACGATCACCACGTCGCGCGGGCGCACCACCTTGCCGGCAGCCTTCTCCAGGTCGTCATAGGTGATGGATTCCCATTTCTTCTTCGGGATCGAGACGACGATGCCGGAGCCGAAGAAATGCGGCAGCGGCACCTCGTCGATGAACGGCGCGCCCTCAACGACATGGCCCGGCGCATCGATATGGGTGGTATTGTGCATGCTGGTGGTGATGCGCTGCGACAGCACGCCCGACTTGGCCATGTAGTGGATCCGCTCGATCTTGACGTCTTCGAAGTACGGCCAGTTGGGAGACTGATAGCCGAACCGGTGCGACAGGTTCACGAACTCCAGCCCCATGCTGTTGTTGGTGTTTTCTTCGAACGTCACGCCGCGAATTTTCTTCGCCACGGCACCGACCTCCCCTTCTCGTCCGGGACTACGCCCGGTTGGCCCACGATATGGTACGTTAGGTATCGTAAAACGGTCACACGCGCGCCTCGCCGGCGCAAGCAGATCACCATCACGCCGCCGCCGCGCTCAAATGCATGTCGAGCGCCTGCTTGGTGGCGAGCAGGCGCTCGGCAATCTGCGCTTGACGGTCATAGAACCGCTGCGCCGGGACTGGCACCGAGATGGCAATCGAATTGCCCAGCATGTCGCGCATCGCCACGCCGGCCGCGCAGATGCCGAGCGTATGCTCCTCACGATCGAAGGCGACGCCGGAGCGGCGCACGGACGTGAGGTCGTCGATGAGGTCGTTGAGGCGGATGAGCGTCTTCGGCGTGCGCCGCTCGTAGGACTGTCCGATCAGGCGCTCGATGGCGCCGCGGTCGAGCTCGGCCAGATAGGCCTTGCCGTTCGCCGTGCAGTAAAGGGGAAACGTTTCGCCGACGGCCGAGACGGTGCGCAGCCGCTGCGGCCCGATCACCTGGTCGATGAAAACGAGGTGATCCTTCTTCACGGTCGCGAGGTCGACGGTCTCATGCAGCTCGTTCGACAGCTTGGTGAGGAACGGCCGCGCCACCGAGACGAAGTCCGTGCGCACCGATGCGGCGAGGCGGAGAATGGTCGGCCCGAGGCGGACACGACCATTGGGCGAAGCGGCCATCACCAGCTTCTCGGCCAGCAGCGCCGCCACGATGCGTTGCACGGTCGAACGCGCGAGACCGACGCGCTGGGCGATCTGGCCGAGGCTCAAGCCGGCCGTTTCCTCCTCGAGCGCGCGCAGGATCGCGGCGGCGCGCGCGATCACCTGCACCTGGCTCTTCTCGCTCGTGACCCGCTGGTCCATTGGGTTGCAGCCTGTTTCGCTCTTTAGTACAGACGAACCAGAATACGGTACAAAATCCGGGAAGGGAACGGGGGCGTCGATGGTTCAGAAGATCGCTCTGGAAGAGCACTTCCTGTGCCCCGGCCTGGAGGATTATTGGAACAGCACCGTCGAGGACGTCCCGCCCGAAGTCCGCACGCGTTTGCTGGCGCGGCTCTCCGACTTCGGCGACATGCGCCTCGAAACGATGGACAAGGCCGGCATCGCCCGCGCCGTCCTTTCCGTGTCCGGCCCCGGCGTCCAGGTCGAGCGCGACGCGCAGACCGCCATCCGCAAAGCGCGCGAGGCGAACGACCTCCTGGCGCGCGAGATCCAGAAGCGGCCGAACCGCTATGCCGGTCTCGGGCATCTGCCCATGCAGGAGGCCGCTGCCGCCGCGGACGAGCTCGAGCGCTGCATGCAGGACCTGAAGTTCTGCGGCGCCATGATCAACGGCCACACCAACGGGCAATATCTCGATCACCCGTCGCTCCATCCGTTCTGGGAGCGGGCACAGGCGCTCGGCGCCCCGATCTATCTGCATCCCACCGATCCGGTGGCGACGAGTCCGGCGCTCGCCGGCCGCAAGGAGCTCCGCCGCGCGACCTGGGAATGGGGCGTGGAGACCGGCTCGCACGCGCTTCGCCTCGTGTTCTCAGGCCTGTTCGACCGCTTTCCGCAGGCGCAGCTCGTGCTCGGCCATCTCGGCGAGACGCTGCCGTTCCTGCTCTGGCGCTTCGACAGCCGCGCCAAGCTGTACGGGGTCAAGCTGGCGAAAAGCCCGTCCGCGTACATCAAAAGCAACATCGTGGTGACGACGTCGGGCATGTGCGCGGCGGAGCCGCTGACCTGCACGATCGGCGCGCTGGGTCCCGACCGTGTCATGTTCGCGGCCGATTACCCGTTCGAATCGGCCGAAGAGGCGGCGCATTTCATCGACGGCGTCGCGCTCGATGCGCAGGTGCGCAGCGACATCTGCTTCAACAACGCCGCGCGCACTTTCCGCTTGCCCGGTTGAGCCGATGAGCGTCAGCGTCCTGGTGCTGGATGGCCATGCCGACATGTACGCGGAGCATTTGACGAAGGAGTTTCCCGGGCTGCGGGTGCACACCGCCGCGAGCCTCGACGAGCTGCCCGACGACCTCTCGCCGATCGACGTGCTGGTGAGCTTCGGGGTCGCGGTCAACGACGACGTGCTGACCCGGCTCACAAACCTGAAATGGATCCAGTCGCTGGCGACCGGCGTCGATCATTTCCTGCGCAACCCTGCGCTTCGCCCCTCGGTGCTCATCACCAGCGGGCGCGGCATTCACGGGCCGATGATGCGTGAGATGGCCGCCTTCCTGATGCTCTGTCTCAGCCACAACGTATTGCGCCAGACCGAGGATCAGAAAGCCCATCGCTGGGAACGCCGCCTGTGGACCTTGCTGTACGAGAAGACGGCCGTCGTGGTCGGCCTCGGCGTCTCCGGCATCGCCATCGGCGAGCTCATGGGCGCGCTCGGCATGAAGGTGATCGGCGTCACCCGCACCATCCGCGAGGTCGCCGGCTTCGCCGCGATGATGCCGACAGACCGGCTGATCGAAGCCGCGGCGGCCGCCGACTATCTCATCAACGTGCTCCCCGCGAACCCAGAAAACATCGGCCTGTTCAGCCGCGAGGTCTTCGCCGCCATGAAGCCCACCGCCTTCTTCATCAACATCGGGCGCGGCGAAACCGTCGACGAGACGGCGCTGATCGACTGCCTGCGGGCAAAACGCATCGCCGGCGCCGCGCTGGACGTGTTCGCGACGCGGCCCTTGCCGCCTTCAAGTCCTTTGTGGGACATGCCCAACGTGGTCATTACCCCGCATATCGGCGGCTACGTTGCCGAGTACGAGCGCTACGTGATGCCCATCGTGATCGACAACATGCGTCAGTTCCTGGCCGGGCGGCCCGAGGCGATGCGCAACGTGGTGCGCCGCCCACCGGCGTAGCCGGTTTTGCCGGCGGCAGGTTTTCTAGTAATTGGAATGCCAAAATGAGACGATCAGGGCCATGCGCGTGACAACTGATCCGGCATCGGGAGGCGTCGAGACGGCGGGCATGTCGCAGATCGTCATCGAAGGCGTCAGGCATCAATACCGGCCGCCGCGCGGGAAACCGGTGCTCGCGCTCGAGGACGTGTCGCTCTCGGTGGGGACGCGCGAATTCGTGGCGCTGCTCGGTCCGTCCGGCTGCGGGAAGTCCACGCTCCTCTATCTCATGGGCGGCTTCCTGCCGATCGAGACGGGGCGGATCCTGATCGACGGCAAGCCAGTCGCCGGCCCCGGGCCGGACCGCGGCATCGTCTTCCAGCATTTCGCGCTGTTCCCGTGGAAGACGGTGCGCGCCAACATCCTCTATGGGCTCGAGCGCCAAGGCATGAAGCGGGCGCTACGGGAAAAACGCGCGCAGGACTTCATCGACCTGGTCGGTCTCACCGGGTTCGAGGACAGCTTTCCCTCGCAGCTCTCCGGCGGCATGAAGCAGCGCACCGCGCTCGCGCGCACGCTCGCCTTCGATCCGAAAATCCTGCTGATGGACGAGCCGTTCGGCGCGCTCGACGCGCAGACCCGCAGCCTGATGCAGGGCGAGCTCCTCGGCATCTGGCAACGCACGCCCAAGACCGTGATCTTCGTGACGCACGACGTGCAGGAAGCCGTCTACCTCGCCGAGCGCGTGTTCGTCATGTCGGCGCGGCCCGGTCGCATCAAGGCCATCGTCGACACGCGGTTCGAGAAGGACGCGCACGTGTTCAGGACGCCGGCCTTCGTCGAAAAGGTGGACGAGATCTGGACGCTGGTGCGCGAGGAGGCCATCAAGGCGCAGGGAACGCGGGCGTCGTGAAAACCTTCATGCGCTATCTGCCGCTTCTCCTCCTGGCGCTGGCGTGGGAGGCGATCGCGCAGCTCGGGCTCGTGTCCGCGCAGGCGCTGCCGCCGCTGTCGAGCGTCGTGGTTGCATGGATCGATCTCATCAAGAGCGGCGAGCTCGTCGGCAATGGCGCCTCGTCGCTCTATCGCGCCGCCGCGGGCCTCGGCCTCTCGATCGTGGTCGGGACGGTGCTCGGCATCCTGATGGCGTGGTGGCGGCCGGTGAATGCGCTGCTGAGCCCGATCGTCGAGGTGTTCTACCCGATGCCGAAGTCGGCCCTCATCCCGGTGACGGTGCTGTGGCTCGGCTTCGGCGACGGCTCGAAAATCCTGCTGATCTTCCTCGGCTGCATGCTGCCCGTCACCATCGGGGCGTTCAACGGCGCGCGCTCCAGCGACCAGGCGCTGGTGTGGTCGGCGCGCAGCATGGGGGCCAACCGCACGCGCATGCTCATCGACGTGGTGCTGCCCAGCGCCATGCCGGAATTGCTCAACGGCATCCGCACCGCGCTCGCGCTCTCCTTCATCCTGCTGGTGAGCTCCGAGCTGATCGTGGCGCGCCAGGGCTTCGGCTATCTGATCGGCTTCCTCGGCGCCAACGGCTCCTACGAGCCGATGTTCGCCGTGGTGCTCACCGTGGCGTTCCTCGGCTTCGCGGCCGACCGCGTCTACCAGGTGATCGTACGGAGGGCGCTCCTGTGGCGCGAGCAGAGCGCATGACCGAAGCGACGCGCATGCCGGCGGCCGTTCCGGCGGCGTTGAGGGCGATCGCGTGGGGCTCGGTGCGCCTGATCGTGATCCTCGGCGTTCTCCTCGCCTGGGAGCTCGTTGCGCGCTCCGGCCTGGTCACCCCGTTCATGCTGCCGCGGTTTTCCGCCGTGCTCGAGCGCATCTGGGCCGATGCGGCCTCGGGCGAGCTCGCCGTCAATGTCGGCCTCACGCTCTATCGCGCCATGGTGGGCTTCCTCATCGCGGCGGCCGGCGGCATCGGCTTAGGGATGGCCATGTCGCGCAGCGTCGGCGTGAACTGGCTGTTCGACCCCGTCATCTCGGTCGGATTTCCCATGCCGAAGATCGCCTTTCTGCCGGTGGTGATCCTGTGGCTCGGCTTCTACGACCTGTCGAAGATCTCCATGGTGGTGTTCGACGCGATCTTCCCGGTGGTGACGGCGACGATCGCCGGCATCCAGGGGGTCGAGCGCGAGCTCATCTGGTC
>JBJMSU010000104.1:0-10619 GCA_045801465.1 Xanthobacteraceae bacterium
GCCGTAGAAAGCAGTCATGTTCGACGTGACATTGACGTTCGATAACGGGCCGGATGCCGCGGTCACGCCGGCCGTGCTGAACGCGCTGGCGCGCCGTAACATCCGTTCCACCTTCTTCGTGGTGGGAGAGAAACTGGCCGATCCCAAACTTCATTCTCTGGCGGCGCGGGCGCGCCAGGAAGGGCATTGGATCGGCAATCACACGTTCAGCCATGCCGTGCCGCTTGGCCGGCAGAGCGGAGACGTGGCGGAGCGGGAAATCGGCCGAACTGAAGCCTTGATCGGAGCGTTGGCGCACCCCGACAAGCTGTTCCGGCCTTATGGCGGCGGCGGCGCGCTCGATCGCGGTCTGCTGAATGCATCGGTGGTGACGTATTTGACCGAGGGCCACTATACCTGCGTCCTCTGGAATCTCATTCCAGGCGATTGGAAGGACATCGATGGCTGGGTCGATGTGGCGATCGAAGGCTGTCGTGCGAGACCGTGGAGCCTGGTGGTGCTGCACGACCTTCCCACCGGCGCCATGGCGCATCTCGACCGGTTTCTGGCGCGGGTCATCGATCTGGGCGGCCGATTCCGGCAAGAGTTCCCGCCGGAATGCGTCCCGATCGTACGCGGAACGGTCGTGCTGCCGATCGAGCCTTACGTGTCCGATGTGGCTTAGGCGACGGCAGGCGATCACCGGCGCATGATGAGCGGCACCCAACCGACAATCGAATGAAGAATTCCCGCCGGACCGGCCCGCACTACCGGCACGGCGGGCTGTCGCGCATCTCCAGCGACGTCATGGTGCCGCTGATGGCGAA
Source organism: Xanthobacteraceae bacterium (assembly GCA_045801465.1). Taxonomy (GTDB): domain Bacteria; phylum Pseudomonadota; class Alphaproteobacteria; order Rhizobiales; family Xanthobacteraceae; genus DATFWC01. Next base: position 807 of record JBJMSU010000104.1, read on the forward strand.
GTCGCCGTAATCGAGCAGCAGCGCGCGCGACACGCCGTTCTCGTAGAGCTCGAAGCGGATGGAGTAGACCGGTGTCTGTTCGCCGCCCTGCTTGGATTTGTCGAAATAGCTCACCGTCACGGGCCAGCGTTGCATCCCGTCGAGCGCCGCCTGACCGGCAGCGGCGTCGTCCGGCTTGCGCGCATCCGGCGCGATCGGCTGGCCGATGACGGTGAGCGTGTTGTAGAGCTTCTCGCCCGTTTCCGAGCCGTCATAGACCGGCAGCTCGAGCACGGTCTGGCCGGCGCGCGCGGCGACCAGGATGCGGCGGATGTGCTCGGTGGGAAACACGACGGTCTGATCGAGATCGAAGTGCTTGTTGCTGGGCTGCACGAGATTGACGCCGATCGCCTGCGCGCCGCGCACGGCGCGGCCGTCGACCGAGTCGACCAGACGCTCGCTGAGATAGTTCTGGAAATTGAAACGATAGTTCTTGGCGGCGCCCTCCTCCCATGTGGCCGAACGCAGGTCGCTGACCACCACCTTGCCCTCGCCGTTGTCGAGCTCCGTCACCTGCCGGAACTGCAGCGCGTAGCCCTCGCATGAGCTGCCGGAGAAATCGTAGACGATGCGTCCCTGAGCGGCGGTGAGCTGGCGGCGACCGCGCGCATCGGCGAGCTTGAGATCATAGATCGCCCGATGCGATGCGAGCTCGACGTCCGCGCTCGCGGCCAGCGCCGGGCGAAGGCCAAGAGGAACACCGATCAGCGCCAGCACGGCCACGCCGGCGGCAAGACGGTGAGGATCGGCGCAGCGTGTCATCAAGCGATCTCCTGGTTCCATTCGGTCGCAACATAGGAGCGGCGCCCGCAGGCCGCAACTGCGCGTAGCGTACCGCTTGCACCCGGCCGCCCGATCGTCCAAGACTTGGCGCCGATCGGGATCACTAAACAAGATTGGCGGCGGGCGGTGAGGGATCCCCCGGACGAGTGCCCCGCTTCCGAAGTTCGTGATATGTAGCAGCACCCTCTGACACGAACTTCGGAAGCAAAGGGGCACTAGCAAGAGTATGATTCTGGTGCCGCTTTTCGATTTGAATCAAATCGGCGGCACCAGACCGAAGCGCCGGTTCGTACAGGGAGAGCCGCATGGCCAAAGTGGTGGAAGGCAAGCTCGCCGATCTTGGCATTATTTTGCCGACGCCGCCCGCGCCGGTCGCCAACTACGTCGGCTTCGTGCGCACCGGAAACCTGCTCGTCGTATCCGGCCAGCTCTGTCTCGACGTCGAGGGAAAGCTGATCGCCAAGGGCAAGCTCGGGGCCGGCGTGTCGGTCGAGGACGGCCAGCGGGCGGCGCGCACCTGTGCCGTCAATCTCCTCGCCCAGGTCAAGGCCGCGCTGGGCGATCTCGACAAGGTCGTGCGCGTGGTCCGGCTCGGCGGCTTCATCAATTCCGCGCCCGATTTCCTCGACGGACCCAAAGTCATGAACGGAGCCTCCGACCTCATGGTCACCGCCTTTGCCGACAAGGGGCGCCACGCCCGTACCACGGTCGGCGTCGCCGTGCTCCCGCTCGATGCCGCCGTCGAGGTGGAGGGCTCGTTCGAAGTGGCATAAGGCAGCAACGTGGCCCTTCCACACAGCAGCTCGTTATGGCCGGGCTCGACTGGCTGATCGCGCGGCCGATCGCGCATCGCGGCCTGCACGACGAGGCGCGCGGCATCGTCGAGAACACGCCGTCGGCCATGTCGGCCGCCATTGACGCCAACTACGCGATCGAAGTCGACCTGCACATCACTGCCGACGGCGAGGCGATGGTCTATCATGACGCGACGCTCGGTCGGATTACCGACGGAGAAGGCCGCCTGGACGCCATGACGGCCGCCCATCTCAAACTCGTGAGCTTCAAGAAGACCCCTGACCGGATGATGACCTTGGGCGATCTCCTCGGCCTGATCGGCGGGCGCGTCGCTCTTTTCATCGAGCTCAAGAGCCATTTCGACCGTGACGCGAGGCTGCCTCGCCGGGTGGCGCAAGTGCTCCAATCCTATGCCGGTCCGGTCGCCGTAATGTCGTTCGATCCGTACCAGATGAAGGCGATGCGGGATCTGGCACCCGGCTTGCCGCGCGGCATCGACGCCGAGCGGGGTGGTGCCGGCGACGGGGCCGTTGCGGGCAGTCTCGAGTACCTGGTTCATTGCGTCCGCAGCCGGCCTCATTTCATCTCATACCGGGTGAACGACCTGCCGGCCCCGCTGCCGCTGCTGGCGCGGTATTTGCTCGGGATGCCATTGTTGGCATGGACGGTGCGCAACGAAGACGAGCGGCGGCGTGCCGCGCGCTTCGCCGATCAGATATTCTTCGAGGGCTTTCTGCCGTAAAACCGATGGACGTTGCTCTGACCCATTCTCTCGTCATGGCCGGGCGAGCCGCCACAGCGGCGAGGGTTGTCCCGGCCATCCACGTCTTTTTTAATCTGACAGGCGTCTTAAGTCGGGAATGCCCGGCACAAGGGCGGGCATGACGAGAGACAAGGACAATATGCGCAAGATGAGTGAGCCCGAGCTGCGCATCCGCGTGATCCCTGCCATCGGCGACGTGGCCGCGGCGGACTGGGACGCCTGCGCCAACCCGTCTGCATCGACGCCGCCCGGCGGGCGGTTCTCACAAAGGACAAACGGCGTCGAGTCTGCATCGATTTGCCAAGGCGACAGCTCGGCCATGCTGGCACGGCCGGCGGCCGGTCAGCTCGCCGTGGGCACGCCACCGGTGGCAACGCCGGTCGACCCGAAGGCGGAATCGATTTCTCAGGATTTTGTCTTCAATCCATTCATCGCGCACGATTTTCTCGCCGCGCTGGAAGCCTCCGGCTCGGCCGTGGCGCGCGCCGGCTGGCAGCCTCAGCACCTCATCGCCGAGACCCCCGCCGGGGAGGTCGTCGGCGTCGCGCCCTGCTATCTGAAAAGTCATTCGCGCGGCGAATACGTGTTCGACCATGCCTGGGCCGATGCCTATGAACGCGCCGGCGGCTGCTACTATCCCAAACTCCAGGTCTCGGTTCCGTTCACGCCGGCAACCGGACGGCGGCTGCTGGCGCGCCCGGGTTCCGATCACGAGATCGTGCAGGCGGGTTTGGCCGCCGGCCTGATCGAGCTCACCCGACTACGCGACGCATCCTCCGCGCACTTGACCTTCCTGACCGAGCCCGAATGGCGCTTGCTCGGTGCCCAAGGATTCCTCCAGCGCACCGACCAGCAGTTCCACTGGGAGAATGCCGGATACGGCACGTTCGAGGACTTCCTCGCCGCGCTGGCGGCGCGCAAACGGAAAATCATCCGCCGCGAGCGGCGCGACGGCGTGCCGGCGGACGTGACCGTGCACTGGCTCACCGGCTCCGATCTCACCGAGGCTGCCTGGGATGCCTTCTTCGCCTTCTATATGGAGACCGGCTCGCGCAAGTGGGGACGTCCGTATCTGACGCGCTCGTTCTTCTCGCTCGTAAGCGAGAAGATGCGCGAGCGCATCCTCCTGGTGATGGCCAAGCGGGCCGGCCGTTTCATCGCCGGCGCGCTCAATTTCATGGGTTCGGACACGCTTTACGGCCGCCATTGGGGCGCGATCGAGCACCACCCGTTCCTCCATTTCGAGCTCTGCTATTACCAGGCGATTGATTTCGCAATTCACCACAAGCTCAAGCGGGTGGAGGCCGGCGCGCAGGGCGAGCACAAGCTGACCCGCGGCTATCTGCCGGTCACCACCTACTCGGCGCACTACATCGCCGATCCCGGGCTGCGCCGCGCCATCGCCGATTATCTCAAGCGCGAGCGCGCCTACGTGACGGCGGCCGGCGCGGAACTGGCCGGCTATGGCCCCTTCCGGAAGGTCGCGGCCGAGGAGGCATGAGCTTGGCCGGCGGAACCTTCCGCTACAAGCTTGACGCGGCGCTGACCGTCCTGCGACACCTCGTTTGGCGGCGCATTCTGAGGCGACCCATGGCCTACGATCAAAACAACGTCTTTGCCAAGATCCTGCGCGGCGAGCTGCCAGCCTACAAGGTCTACGAGGACAACCGCGCCTTCGCTTTCCTCGACATCATGCCGCGCGCCGCCGGCCACACGCTGGTGCTGCCGAAATCGCCGGCACGCAACATCTTCGACGTCGACCCGGAAGACCTGGCGCACGTGGCCAAGGTCGCGCAGAAGATCGCCAAGGCGGCACTGAAGGCCTTCGACGCCGACGGCATTACCGTGCAGCAGTTCAACGAGCCGGCCGGCGGCCAGGTCGTGTTCCACCTGCATGTCCATGTCATCCCACGCCGCGACGGCATCGCCCTGAAACCGCCGGCGAGCGAGAAGGAGAAGCCTGAGGTGCTGGCGCAGCAGGCCGAACAGCTCAAGGCGGCGCTGGCACAATCGTAGGACCTGCAGGGCGGGTTGAGGCGTAGGGGTGGTCATCGGACCAAGGAGACAAGGAGCGCGATGACCGTCAGGCCCATGAGACCGGTGGCGGCCCAACCAGCCCATTTGAGCCATGGGCGCGCCGCAAAGCGACCCATGACGGAGGCATTGGCCACGATCATCATCATCACGGCCATGATCGGAACCGCAACGATCCCATTGATGACTGCGGTCCAGACCAGCAGTTGGATCGGGTTGATGGGCATGAAGCCGAGTGCGAAGCCGATTGCTGTCGCCGCGAGAATGATGGTGTAGAAGCCGATTGCTTCCGGAAAACGCGCTTCCAGTGTCGATGGCCATCCGAAAGCTTCTGCAACGCCATACGCCGCAGAACCCGCCAGCACGGGAATTGCAAGAAGACCGGTGCCGATGATCCCCAAGGCGAACAGCAAGAACGTGAAGTCGCCGGCGATCGGACGCAAGGCGTTGGCGGCGTCAGCGGCGGTCTGGATTTCGGTAACGCCGTGGGCGTGCAGCGTTGCCGCGGTGGTGAGAACGATGAAATAGGCGATCAGGTTGGAAAAAACCATTCCAACGGTCGTGTCCAAGGCGATCCGATTGAGCTCAGGATGGCGGCCACGATGGAGTTCCTTCAATGGCCGATGCTTGCGACCATGGCTCATCTCCTCGACTTCCTGCGATGCCTGCCAGAAAAAAAGATATGGACTAATGGTCGTGCCAAGCACCGCAACGACGAGAAGAAGATAGTCGTAGTCCAACGAAGGGGTTGGCAGGATCGTGGCGACAAGAACCTGACCCCATGGGATTTGCACCGTGAACACGACCGCAACATACAGGAACAGAACCAGGGTCAAGCCTTTGAGAATTGGCGCGTAGCGGTGATACGGAACGAACACCTGAAGCAGAACCGAGGTCGCGGCGAAAATAAGGGCATGCTCGTGCTTCAGGCCGCCGATGACCAGATACAGCGCTTCGCCCATTGCCGCGATGTCGGCTGCGATATTGATGGTGTTGGCGATGACAAGCAGACCGACCAGGCCGATCACGATCGCGCGCGGATAAAACTGTTTGGTATTCGCCACGATGCCTTGCCCGGTCACACGCCCGATCTGGGCGCTGACGAGTTGGATCGCGATCATGAACGGCGTGGTGAGAAAGACCGTCCACAGCAGGCCGTAGCCAAAATGGGCGCCAGCCTGGGAATAGGTGGCAATGCCGGAGGGATCGTCGTCCGCAGCACCGGTCACGAGACCGGGACCGAGAAGGCGAAAGATGATGTTGCGCGCTTTGCGCGGCGTATCGTTGGAACGGGGCATGAGATCCGGGCCTCTGCCGCCGCATTGTGACGGGAATCGGGGCCGATCGCTACGACGTCGATCGCCTCACCGGCCGAGGACGCTCGCGCCGACGATCAGCACAGCCTCGCCCACGGCTACGCCGGCAAAGACCGATCGCCGGACAGCCACGAAGGAGAGGAAACCGCCCGCCACCGCGGCGATGCGCACCGACAGCGGAACCGTGGCGAGCGCGCCGGTGCTCGTGACGATCAACTGAGCGATGACGCCGGCCAGAATGGCCGTCGCGACCGCCCTCACCCACACGACGATCTCCGATTCCTCGTTGAGCCCGCGCGCCACCAGGAGGCCCAGCATGCGCCAGATCTCGTTGGGCAGAAAGCCGACCAGAAGGAGCGCCAGATAGGGCCCGAGGTCGGTGAGCGCGGCATTCATCGCATGGCCTCGCGCAGCCGGTGAACCGCATAGGCGATGGTGCCGGCGATGATGCCGGTCCACATCAGGTCGAGCCCGACCTTGGTCGCCGCGATCAGCGGTCCGATGACCAGCCCGAGCGCCAGCGCCAGACGATCGAGCAGCGCGTCGCTGTTGCGCGCGATCGACATCAGCATGGAGAGCGGGGTGAGAAACAACAGGCCCGCCGCGAACACGGTCGGCACTTCCGCCGCCATATGGAAGCCGACCGCGCCTCCAGCGACCGCGGACGAGATCAGGCCGGTCGCGAGGCCATTGAAGAAGGCGATGCGGCGACCGCGCGGCTGCGTGGGTAACAGTCGCATCCCTTCCACCCAGGCGCTGATCGCGGTGAGGTGGGCAGGCAGAATCAGGTGGCGCGGTCGCGTGTGCGCGTCCTTAAGCATCGGCAGGAGCGCGACCACCATGGGCATGAAGCGCACGCTGCTCAGGCTCACGGCGAGCGCGACTTCGATCAGCGAGGCGCTTCCGAGCGTCGAGATCAGAATCACCTGCGCCGGCGCTGCCCAGATCAACAGCGTGGAGAGCGCGATCCAGCCGAGGCTGAAGCCGAAGTCGTGACCGAGCGCCCCGATGCCGATATAGGTGCCGAACAGCACGTAGGCGAAAACGCAACTCCACGCCGCCGCAAGGCCGCGCAGGAAGGCCGCCATGGCTGACTCGCGCGGTCGGCTGGGAGGCGGATCGGACAGCAGCGGAAGGGACATAGGGTTCGGCTGGTCGTGTCTCATGACGCCGGAGTTTTCGCAACCGCATCAAGCGCGCGTCAAACGCGAGAGGCGCTTGACGCGAGATCGCCCTGCCAGCGATGATCTTCTCGCCACAGACGAAATATCATCGGCGGACGACGCGCGCATGGCGACGAACCGGCGCGCCTCCGCCTCGGGCGCGCTCGTGGTGCCGGCTTTGCTACCCCGCGTCGTCTCCGGCACGCGAGTGCGCGTGCAGATGCAAAGGATCTCGAAGGGCGTGAACCAGGAATCCTTGATTGCCGCCTTGAACCTTGTCGGCCGGGTGCTGCTGGTGGCGATCTTTCTGCCCGAGGCGTGGGTGAAGCTTCGCGGCTACGACAATGTGCTCGAGTACATGGAACAGTACGGGGTTCCAGGGGTGTTGCTTCCGCTCGTCATTGCGGTCGAAATTGCGGCGCCAGTCATGATCATTCTCGGCTGGTACACGCGGCTGGCGGCGTTCGTCCTTGCCGGGTTCTGCCTCCTGACGGCGCTGTTCTTCCACACCGATTTCGACGACCTGAATCAAGTGCTGCATTTCTGGAAGAATCTGGCGATGGCCGGCGGCTTCATCGTGGTCATGGCGAACGGAGCCGGTGCCTGGTCCCTCGACGCGCGAACTGGCAAGCGAAACACGGCCAATCCGACATCCTGACAGCATGCGGCACGTCTCCTGAAGCCGCAGAAATCGGGTGGGCGCCGACCTCTCCATCGCCTAGCTGGTGAGCATTCGCAGCCACCACCTGCGAACGCCGCGGCTTGTTCGGGCGGAACGCGCGTTTGCCGCGATGCATTCCTTCTTCAAGCCGAACGCACAAAATCCACGAGATTTCACCGGCGATCCCCATGGCATCCTTCACCTCCTATGCCACCACGATATTCGCCGCTCGCAACGGTGGGCGCGCGAACAAGAATGCAATCCTGTTCACGATGTGTCTCGGCGTATTCGTCGCGCAACTCGATTCCTCCGTCGTCAATCTCGCGGTCAAGCACATCGGCAGCGACCTCGATCCGCGCGTCAACGCGCTGCAATGGGTCGTGGATTCCTACAATCTCGTCTATGCCAGCCTGCTGCTGACCGGCGGCGCGCTCGGCGACCTCTACGGACGCACGCGCATCTTCATCTGCGGCATCGCCCTGATCGTGATCGGCTCGGTGATCTGTGCGCTCGCACCCAACGCCGGGATCCTAATCGTCGGTCGCGTCACGACCGGGATCGGCGCCGCCCTCGAACTGCCGACGTCGCTCGCCATCATCACCGTGACCTATGCCGATGCCAAGGAGCGCGGCCGTGCCATTGGCATCTGGGCCAGCTGCAACGGCCTGGCGATCGCAGTCGGTCCGACCATCGGCGGCCTGCTGGTCGACGTTGCCGGCTGGCGCAGCATCTTCGTCATGGCCGTGCCGGTGACCGCGCTGGCGCTCGTGCTGGCCATCAAGGCCGTCCCGGAGTCGAAGGATCCGGAAGGGCGCCGCCTCGATCCAATCGGTCAGGCACTGGCGATTGCGGCGCTCGCGGCCTTGTCGTTCGTCATGATCGAGGGGCCGCATTGGGGCTGGACGTCGCCCGTAATCGTCGCGCTGGCCGTGGTGTGCGCCGTCACATTCGCCCTGTTCTTGCGCATCGAGGCCGGCAGGAAAGGCGCGCTCGTCCCGCTTGACGTGTTCGGCAACGCCGCTTTCAGCGCCGCCCTTGCCATTGCCGGGCTGATGACCTTCGGCATGTACGCAATGCTGTTCGTGGTGCCGCTCTATCTGCAGTCGACCGGCGGCCTCTCCGCCTTCGCCACCGGCCTGGTGCTCCTGCCGATGTCGGTGGTTTTCATGATCGTGTCGCAGTACTCGGGATCGTTGGCCAACCGCATGGGCGCCCGCATGATCATGTCGGCCGGAATGGGACTGATGGGCATCGGACTCCTCTTCCTCACGCTCATTGGGCGCGTGCCGAATATATGGCTCATCGAAGTCGCGCTTCTCGTCGTCGGTGTGGGACTGGGTCTCAATACCGGGCCGGTCAATTCGGTCGCGGTCGCCAACGTGACGGCGAGCCGATCCGGCACCGCGTCAGGCCTTCTCAACACCACGCGCATGATCGGCGCCACGCTCGGCATCGCCGTGCTCGGCTCAGTGTTCGCGGTGCATACCAGCGAGGGCACGGCCGAAAGCATGGTGAGCGGGCTGCACGTCGCGCTTTTCGGCGGAGCCATCGCCGAGCTTGTCGGCGCCGCCCTGGCGCTCGCCTTCATCCGCGCGGACTCGATGGAACAGAAGGCCAAGGCAGGCTAGGGAGTGACTGATAAATCGCCATTGTTTGGAGTCGTCGGCTGGTTCCGCTCTGCTTCCCAAAGCGGCCCAACTGGCAGAGTGTCTCGGCAGGTCCGGCTTGTGCCAGAACCGGACGCAATGCACCGCAGCAGAGACCGCCGGTTGCGGCGGCGGCGTTGAAATAAAAGCGCCCGGCCCCTGGGACCGGGCGCGAGTATGTCATGAAGCGCGGTTATTAGGCGCGCATCCAAGGACCGGACGCAATACGTCGATTGCCGCCGACGCGAGATGCGGTGCGCCTTTTCGGCGACCTGTGCTTTTTGTGCACTAGACCGTGAAGGGGCCAAAAGCCAAAGTATAACTGAACCTGTGAAACCAAGCGTGGGGGTTGATCATGAACAGGACACTGACACTTGGTATCGGGGCGGTGGCTCTGGCCGCAATGACAATTCCAACATCGGCCGCCGATATCGCGCGGCGGCCGCCGCCGCCGCCGGTGATGGCGCCGCCTGTGGCCTATAACTGGAGCGGGTTCTATATCGGCGGCAACGTCGGCGGGAAGTGGGCCGACCAAGATGGCGATATATTCCTCGACCAGGTTGTTGGGTTTACGCCACTCGGCCTCGTTGGCTTTGGCAACGGCGGAAACGGT
>JBJMSU010000243.1:0-17768 GCA_045801465.1 Xanthobacteraceae bacterium
GGCACGATTCCCGTGCCGGCCTCGTTGGCGAGCGCAACGATCCTCGACACTTCCTCGACCGAGCCGGGCCGCAGCACCATCGGGGTGCGGCCGCGATAGAGGTCGCGCATCTCGGTGAGATACGGAAGCTGCGCCTGCGGATCGGTGATGGCGTATTTGTCGCCCACGATCTTCGCGAAGCGGGAGAGGAGATCGGTCGAGGGCTGTCGGTGCTGGATGTTCATGGGACGTAGATTAGGCCGGGTGCGGTGTGGCGGTCGAGGCCCGGCTTGCCTCCAGCAGCCTCCGTTCGTGTCCCGCACGCGCTGCAGCACGGAGTGATGCAGCGCGCCTCGCCGCTGTGGCGGCTCGCCAGGGACACGCGATCATCGTGGCGCGGCCGCGCGGGTGAGGCGGTCGTTGATGGCTTCGCCCAGGCCGGTCGACGGCACCGGCATGACGACGATCGTGCTTGCTCCTGCGGCGTCGAGCGCGCGCAAATGGGAAAACAAATTTGCCGCCGCCTCGACCAGGTCGGCGCGCAGCGAGAGATTGAGCGCGTGCACGGCCTGCTCCGCGCCGGGCGGAAGCAGCGGTCCGAACGCGAGCAGGGCTTCGCCGGGGCGGACGATATCGGCGTCGAGGCGCAGCCGGGTCTTGGGCGCGTAATGGGATGCGAGCTGCCCCGGCGCCTGCGGGGCTTCGCCATCGGCGAGCGCAGGCGCTTCGCTTTGCTCCGCTAACGCCTCGCCCAGCATCTGCTCGATGGTGGCGCGCGGGATGGCCCCCGGCCGCAGCAGCACCGGCCGCTCGCCGAGGCAGGCCACGATGGTCGACTCCAACCCGACCAGAGCCGGCCCTGCGTCGACGATCAGGTCGATGGCGCCGCCCAAGTCTGCGCGAACATGGGTGGCGGTGGTGGGCGACACGTGGCCCGACTGGTTGGCCGACGGCGCAACGATCGGCTTGCCGAAACGCGCCAGAATGTCGTGGGCAATTGCGTGGCTGGGCACCCGCAGAGCGATCGTGTCGAGGCCGGCGGTGGCCAGATCGGCGACGGGGCAATGCGGGGTTTTCGGCAGCACCAAGGTGAGCGGCCCTGGCCATAGTGCGGCAAGACGCTCCGCCGCGGAATCGAACTGCGCCAGCCGGCGCGCGGCGGCCGCATCGGCCACATGAGCGATCAGCGGGTTGAACGCCGGCCGTCCTTTGGCGGCATAGAGCCGCGCCACTGCGGCGCCGTTCGTCGCGTCGGCGCCCAAGCCGTAGACGGTCTCGGTCGGAAACGCGACGAGCCCGCCGGCCGCGAGGCAGCGCGCCGCCGCGTCGATGGCCACGTCATCCGCCGTCCTCACGCGTGTCTCGAGCGCGATCGCCATCTTAAGCTTCGACTCCCATCCTGTACGCCAGGAAGGGTCGGATTTGCGCTGTCGGTCCGCAGCCGTCAAGGCCGAGCTTGTGTTCCCGCCGTCGGCGGTATTGATTGGAATCGTGCGGAGAACCCCATGACCTATCGGGCGCCGGTTGCCGAGATTGCCTTCACGCTCAAGCACGCGGCCGGCCTCGAGCGCGCCATCGCGGAGGGCCTCTACGGCGATCTCACCGAGGACGTCGTCGATGCCGTGCTGGAGGAGGCAGGCCGGTTCGCCACCGAGGTGATCGCGCCGCTCAACACGGTCGGCGACCGCCACGGCGCGCCGTTGACCAACGGCACCATCACCATGCCGCCAGGCTGGCGCGAGGCGTACCGCGATTGGGCCGCAGCGGGCTGGAACGGGCTTGCCGCGCCGGCCGAGTGGGGCGGGCAGGGGCTCCCGCACGCGATCAATGCTGCCTGCATCGAGATGTGGAACTCCGCCTCCATGGCGTTCGGCATCGGCCCGGTTCTGACCATGGCGGGAATCGAGGCGCTGGCCGGCCACGGCAGCGACGAGTTGAAGCGCACCTACCTGCCGAAGCTCGTGTCCGGCGAATGGATGGGCACGATGCAGCTCACCGAGCCGCAGGCGGGCTCCGACGTCGGCGCGCTGCGCACCAAGGCCGAGCGTGCCGGCGACGGCACCTATCGCCTCACCGGACAAAAGATCTTCATCACCTATGGCGAGCACGATCTCACCGACAACATCGTGCATTTCGTGCTGGCGCGGCTGCCCGATGCGCCGCCCGGCACCAGGGGCATCTCGCTCTTCCTGGTGCCGAAATTTCTCGTCGCGGCGGACGGCACGCTCGGCGCGCCCAACGACGTGCGCTGCCACTCGATCGAGCACAAGCTCGGCATCCATGCCTCGCCCACCTGCACCATGGTGTACGGCGATCGCGGCGGCGCGACCGCCTATCTCATCGGCGATGAGAACCGCGGCATGAATTGCATGTTCACCATGATGAACAATGCCCGGCTCGCGGTCGGACTGCAGGGCGTCGGCATCGCCGAGCGGGCGACGCAACAGGCTTTTGCCTATGCGCGCGAGCGGCGTCAGGGTCGCGCGGGCGCTGCGGGCGGGCAGAGCCCGATCATCGCCCACGTGGACGTCCGCCGCATGCTTATGACGATGCGCGCGCTCACTGGCGCCGCGCGCGCGATCTCTTATGCGACCGCGACGGCCATCGACCTGGCCAACCGCGGCGAGAACAACACGGCGCGTCGCGCCGGGCACGAGCGGGCGTCGCTGCTCACGCCCGTCGCCAAGGGGTTTTCAACCGACATCGGCATCGAGGTCGCCTCGCTTGGCGTGCAGGTGCACGGCGGCATGGGCTATATCGAGGAGACCGGCGCGGCCCAACACTATCGCGATGCGCGCATCGCGGCGATCTACGAGGGGACGAACGGCATCCAGGCGATCGATCTCGTCACCCGCAAGCTGCCGCTATCGGATGGTGCTGCCGTCAAAGGCTATGTCGATGAGATGCGCGAGGCGGTCGTGGCGGTGAGCGCGGTGAACGACCCGGCATTCGGCGCAACCGCGGCGCGCCTCGCCGAAGCGATCGAGAGCCTCGACCGTACGACCGCCTGGCTGCTGGGGAAGCTCGAGACGGCGCCGGACGCGGCGCTCGCCGGCGCCACCCCGTACTTGCGGCTGTTCGCCTATGCGGCCGGCGGCGCGATGCTGGCGAACGAAGCGCTCGCCGCCATGCGCGCGTCGGGTGCGGACCCCGCTTCGCGCGTCGCGCTGGCACGTTTCTTCGCCGAGAACCTGGCGGTGCAGGCGGGCGCCCTCGAGCGCACTGTGATCGACGGCGCCGACAGCATCGCCGATGCCGCCGTGCTCGCGCGCGCCTGACGATGATGCTCGCCAACAAGACGCTGTTCATCACCGGGGCCTCGCGCGGCATTGGCTTGGCGATCGCGCTGCGCGCCGCGCGCGAGGGCGCAAACATCGCAGTCGCCGCCAAGACGGAGACGCCGAACCCGAAGCTGTCGGGCACGATCCACACGGCGGCCGCGGAGATCGAGAAGGCCGGAGGCCGGGCGCTGCCGCTCGCCGTCGACGTGCGCGACGAGGAGGCGGTCAAGGGCGCAATCGAGAAGACGGTCGCGACCTTCGGGGCGCTCGACATCCTCGTCAACAACGCGAGCGCCATCAGCCTGACGCCGGTCGCCGACACCGAGATGCGGCGCTTCGACCTCATGCACCAGATCAACACGCGCGGCACGTTCATGACCTGCAAGTACGCAATCCCGCATCTCAAACGCGCCGAGAACCCGCATATCCTCACGCTGTCGCCGCCGCTCGACATGCAGGAGAAGTGGTTTTCCGGCCGCACCGGCTATTCCATCGCCAAGTACGGCATGAGCCTGGTGGTGCTGGGGCTGGCCGGCGAACTGCGCGGCCGCGTCGCCGTCAACGCGCTGTGGCCGCGCACCACCATCGCCACCGCGGCGATCAAGAACCTGCTCGGCGGCGACTCGATCATGCGCATGTCGCGCACGCCCGACATCGTCGCCGACGCGGCGGCGCTGATCTTTGCCAAGCCGGCGCAAAGCTTCACCGGCAACTTCCTGATCGACGACACCTTCCTGGCCGGTGAAGGCATCACGGATTTCGACCGCTACCGCGTCGACCCGACGCAGCCGCTCGCGCCCGATTTCTTCGTCCCTGACGACATGATCCCACCGCCCGGCGTGAGCCTGGCGGCAAAAACGTAGCTGCTGTGGGGTGGATTAGGTTAGCCGAAAGCGTAATCCGCCGAAGCGAATGATCGGCGGGTTACGCTGACGCTAACCCGCCCTCCGACCCTACATCCGCGTCACGCCTTCAGGCGCGGCACCAGACGGACGGCGTTCTCGTGGCCGATCGCCTGCAGTTCGTCGTCCTTGAGCCCGAGCGTGCGCAGGTTGGCGATCTGGGTGGTCGGGAAGTACGGATAGTCGGTGCCATAGGTGACCTGCGAGGCCGGCACGAGCTTGAGGAGCGCGGCCATCTGCGCCGCGTGGGTCGCATTCGCGGTGTCGTAGTGCAGCCGCTTGAGCTCGCCTTCGATGCCGTCGGGCGCGAATTCCTTGAGATTGGGTCGAGCGCCGTAGAACGAGTTGATGCGCCCGGCCATCATCGGGATCGTGCCGCCCGCGTGCGAGAACAGCCACTTGATGTCGCGCAGCCGTGCGAAGGTGCCGCTGAGCAGGAGGCTCGTCACCGTGCGCGTCGTGTCGTGCGGCACCTCGATCACCGCCGGGAACGTGCCGACGCTCAACGTGCCGCAGCAAGCCGCCACCAGCGGATGCACATAGACCACCGCCTTGCGCCGATTGAGCTCCTCGAACACCGGCTTGTACACGGGATTGCCCAGCCACTTGTCGCCGTAGTTCGACTGCAGCCCGACGCCGTCCGCCTTCAGGGTGTCGAAGGCGTATTCGATCTCCTTCAGCGTGGTGTCGATGTCCAGCATGGACAGCGTCGCGAACAGCCCGAACCGGCCGGGAAAGTCTCGCACCATCTGCGCGCCGAAATCGTTGCAGACGCGCGCCATGCGGGGGGCGGCTTCCGCTCCGGCGTCGAACCACAAGCCGGGCGTGGAGGCGAGAGAGAGGATGCCGGTGCGGATGCCGGCCTTGTCCATTTCCTCGATCGCCTTCTCGCGCGTCCAGGCAACCTGGGTGGGAAAATGCGGCAGCTTGCGGCGCTCCTCCCACTCCATCCATGCCTTCTGGTATTCGGGCGGATAGAAGTGGTGATGCGTGTCGATCAGGCTCGCCTTGTCTTGTCCGAACGCGAACCGCGGCAGCAGGCCGGCGCCACCGGCGGTCGCAAGCGCCGCCACGAACCGGCGTCTGGACAGGCCGGTGCAGCACGGATGATCGTGCAGGGGCCGCGCGACAGCGCGTGGTGCATGCTGATCCATTCTTTCCTCCCTCGTGGTTTGCCGCCTCCGACGCCCATATTCCATATTAGTGGACCTTGGCTTTCTATCGCGCTAGGCCTGTCGAATGTCCACTCTTCTGATCACGCACCCGGCGTGCCTCGATCACCTGACCCCGATGGGACATCCGGAGCGCCCCGACCGCTTGCGCGCCATCGAGCGCATTCTCGAGACCGAGCGCTTTCAAACGCTGGCGCGCGAGCAGGCGCCGGCCGCCTCGCTCGAGACGATCGCGCTCTGCCATCCGATGGACTACATCGAGACGGTGCGCGACGCCACGCCGAAGGACGGCCTGGTCCGCCTCGATGCCGACACCACCATTTCGCCCGGCAGCTTCGAAGCGGCGTTGCGCGCCGCCGGCGGCGCCACCCGTGCGGTCGACGACGTGATGGAGCAAACCATCGCCAATGCCTTCGTCGCCACCCGTCCCCCCGGCCATCATGCCGAGACCGCCGTGCCGATGGGATTCTGCATCTTCAACAATGCCGCGATCGCGGCGCGCCATGCGCAGTCGCAACACGGGGCCGAGCGGGTCGCCATCGTGGATTTCGACGTTCACCACGGCAACGGCTCCCAGGAGATCTTCTGGTCCGATGCGAGCGTGATGTACTGCTCGACTCATCAGATGCCGCTCTATCCGGGAACCGGATCGCCGTCCGAGCGCGGCGAGCACAACACCATCGTCAATGCGCCGCTGCGGCCGGGCGATGGCGGCGAGCAGTTCCGCGCCGCCTTCGAGACGGTCATTCTCCCCCGTCTGCGCGACTTCCGCCCCGATCTGGTCGTCGTCTCCGCCGGGTTCGACGCCCACATGCGCGATCCCCTCGCCAATCTCAACCTGGTGGAGCCCGATTTTGCCTGGGCGACGCAGAAGCTGATGGAGATCGCGGATCAGTCGGCCGGAGGGCGCCTCGTTTCGGTGCTCGAGGGCGGCTACGATCTCGACGGTCTCGCCCGCTCGGTCGCCGCGCACGTCACGGCGCTGATGCGCGGGTGAATCGCGCGAGCATATGCGCTAAACAAGAGGATCGACTCGCGACAGGACCGCCGATGGCCGATACCGTGAATGCCGACGTGAGCAGCTTCACCTTCGAAAAGGCGCTCGCCGAGCTCGAATCGATCGTGCAGAAGCTCGAGCGCGGCGATGTGCCGCTCGAGGAATCCGTCGCGATCTACGAGCGCGGCGAAGTGCTCAAGCGCCGCTGCGAGGAGTTGTTGCGTCATGCCGAGGCGCGGGTCGAGAAGATCACGCTCGATGCCTCCGGCAAGCCGACCGGGACCGAGCCGCTCGACGTGAAATAGGTGCCGGCCGCGTCTTTGTCCGCCGCCATGTTGCCCGCTGGTTTGGCTCCCGCGCGACACCATATGGGGCTCACGTCGTCGCGGCTTTGCGTGAGGTGAACCGATGAGCTTTTTTCCAGCTAAGGACCCGGCAGCCGGCGACGCGCCGGCCTGCGACGCGATCGAGGTCGTGATCGTGCCGCGCACTGCCGATATCGGTGGGTTTACGGTGCGGCGGGCGCTGCCGCATGCGCAGCGTCGGATGGTGGGGCCGTTCATCTTCGTCGATCATATGGGACCGGCGGAATTCCGCTCCGGCCAGGGCATCGACGTGAGGCCGCATCCGCATATCGGTCTTGCCACCGTGACCTACCTGTTCGACGGCGAGATCGTGCACCGCGACAGCCTCGGCAGCGACGTCCCGATTCGGCCCAACGAGGTCAACTGGATGACGGCTGGGCGCGGCATCGTGCATTCCGAGCGCACCGGGGCGGATCGCCGCGTCGCCGGCGAGCGCTTGCATGGTCTGCAGTGCTGGGTTGCGCTGTCCGCCGAGGACGAGGAGATGGCGCCCGCTTTTGCCCACCACGATCACTCCGGGCTCCCGCTCGTTAGCGGAGAGGGCAAGAACGTCCGCGTCGTTGCCGGTTCGCTGTTCGGGGCGCGCTCGCCCGTCGACACCCGCTGGGATACGCTGTTCGCCGAGGCGAGGCTCGAGCCCGGTGCCAGCCTGCCGCTCGATGATGCGTACGAAGAGCGCGCAATCTACGTGGTGGCGGGCGAAATCGATGTTCAAGGCGACCGTTTCGGCTCCGGCCGCCTGCTCGTGTTCCGCCCGCGAGACCGCATCACGGTGACGGCCGTGTCGGATTCACATCTCATCGTGCTCGGTGGTGCGGCCATGGACGGGCCGCGCCATATCTGGTGGAACTTCGTCTCGTCGCGCCAGGATCGCATCGAGCAAGCCAAGGCCGACTGGAAGGCCGGCCGGTTCGCCATGGTGGCGGGAGATGCCGAGTTCATCCCGCTGCCGGAACGCTGAAAATAACGGGACCTGCCATTTGCACCGGCAAGTGCATATGGTGTAAGCCTCCAAGGAACAAAACGACTTTGCACCGGCCGGTCTGGCCGGACGTTTTTCTGTTGTGCCTCGCGGTGCTCCACAATTCAGGAGGAAGGCTCGTGCCTCAATCCTCGAAGACCCCACTGCTCGACCGGGTTCACACGCCGGACGATTTGCGTCGCATGCCCGAGAACCAGCTGCGCCAGCTCGCCGATGAGCTGCGCCAGGAGACCATTTCCGCGGTCTCGGTCACCGGCGGCCATCTCGGCGCGGGCTTAGGCGTCGTCGAACTGACGGTGGCGCTCCACTACGTGTTCGATACGCCGCGCGACAGGCTCATCTGGGACGTCGGTCATCAGGCCTATCCGCACAAGATCCTCACCGGCCGCCGCGATCGCATCCGCACGCTGCGCCAGGGCGGCGGCCTGTCCGGATTCACCAAGCGCGCCGAGAGCGAGTACGACCCGTTCGGCGCCGCCCATTCGTCGACCTCGATCTCCTCCGGGTTGGGGATGGCGGTCGCGCGCGATCTCGACGGCAAGAACAACAACGTCATCGCCGTGATCGGCGACGGCGCCATGTCGGCAGGCATGGCCTACGAGGCGATGAACAATGCCGGCGCGATGGACAGCCGCCTAATCGTCGTCCTCAACGACAACGACATGTCCATTGCGCCGCCGGTCGGCGCCATGTCGGCCTATCTTGCGCGCCTGATCTCCGGGCGCACGTACCGGGCGATCCGCCGCATCGCCAAACAGGTCGCCAAGGTGCTGCCGAAATATTTCGAATGGCGGGTGCTGCGCCTGGAAGAGTTCGCGCGCAGCTTCGTCACCGGCGGGACGCTGTTCGAGGAGCTCGGCTTCTTCTATGTCGGCCCGATCGACGGCCACAACATCGACCACCTGCTGCCGGTGTTGAAGAACGTGCGCGACGCCAAGAGCGGGCCGATCCTCGTGCACGTGGTGACGCAGAAGGGCAAGGGCTATGCCCCGGCGGAGGCTTCGGCCGATAAGTATCACGGGGTGGTCAAGTTCGACGTCGCCACCGGCGCCCAGGCCAAGTCGAAATCGAACGCGCCGCAATATACCAAGGTCTTCGCCCAGAGCCTGATCAAGGAGGCCCGGAAGGACAACAAGATCGTCGCCATCACGGCGGCCATGCCATCGGGCACCGGCCTCGATCTGTTCGGCGCCGAGTTCCCCGACCGCTGCTTCGACGTCGGCATCGCCGAGCAGCATGGGGTGACGTTCGCGGCCGGCCTGGCGACGGAAGGATACAAGCCGTTCGCCACGATCTATTCGACCTTCCTGCAGCGCGCCTACGACCAGGTCGTGCACGACGTCGCCATTCAACGGCTGCCGGTGCGCTTTGCCATGGATCGCGCCGGCCTGGTCGGCGCCGATGGTCCGACCCATGCCGGTTCGTTCGATGTCGCCTACCTCGGCTGCCTGCCCGGCTTCGTCGTCATGGCCGCCGCCGATGAGGCGGAGCTGGTGCACATGGTCGCCACGGCGGCGGCGATCGACGACCGGCCGTCGGCGTTGCGCTACCCGCGCGGAGAAGGCGTCGGCGTCGACATGCCGGAGGAGGGCGTACCGCTCGAGATCGGACGCGGTCGCATCGTGCGCGAGGGTACCTCGGTCGCGCTCCTCTCCTTCGGGGCGCGCCTGAGCGAATGCCTCGCCGCCGCCGAGGAGCTTGCCGCGTTCGGTCTGTCGACCACGGTCGCCGACGCGCGCTTCGCCAAGCCGCTCGACACCGATCTGGTGCTGCGCCTGGCGCGCGAGCACGAGGTGCTCATCACCATCGAGGAGAGCGCCATCGGCGGCTTTGCCGCCCACGTCATGCAGGCGTTGGCCGAACATGGGGCGCTCGATCGCGGTCTGAAGATCCGCTCCATGCTGCTTCCCGACACCTTCATCGACCAGGACAGCCCGGCGGCGATGTACGCCAAAGCCGGTCTCGACGCTAAGGCTATCGTGGCCAAGGTGTTCGAGGCGCTCGGCAAGGATTTGGCGGTGGCTCGCGGCAAGCTTGCCTGAGTCCCTGCGCGAGCTCACGACAAATGGAATACAAAGAGCCGGGCCTTCTTGGGCCCGGCTCTCTGATTTGCCGATGCGATCAGCTGCGCTTGCGCCTGGATGATTTTTTCTTCGGGACCTTTTTGCCCTTGCGGCGCGCCTCCGAAAGCCCGATGGCGATCGCCTGCTTGCGGCTCTTCACCTTTTTTCCGCTGCGGCCGCTCTTGAGCGTTCCCTTCTTGCGTTTGCGCATCGCGCGCTTGACATCGCCGGACGCACTTTTCGAGTATTTCCGTGCCATGGATCACCTTTGCAACGACATGATGGTCGCTTGAACAACACCGGCTGCTCACCTGACATCGAAGGCGAGCCGCGCCAAACAAACCACTCATCGCACCAGATGTTCCCTTGAGCGGGCTTTGCTAAGGAGCTGCATGCGACGTCAGCGCGTCGACCGGCTGCTGGTCGAGCGCGGCTTGTTCGAAAGCCGCGCCAAGGCTCAAGCTGCGATTGCCGCCGGTCTGGTGAGCGCCGACGGGACTGCCGTCCACCGCGCCTCCGACGAGGTGCCCGTCGACGCCGTGCTCCGCGCAGAGGCCGTGCACCCTTGGGTGTCACGCGGCGGTCTCAAGCTTGATGCCGCGCTCGATCGGTTCGGCTTCGATCCACAGGGCCGTGTCTGCCTCGACGTCGGTGCCTCCACCGGCGGCTTCACGCAGGTGCTGCTCGCGCGCGGCGCGCGGCGCGTCTATGCGGTGGATGTCGGCCGCGAGCAGCTCGATGCCAAGCTGAAGGCGCGCGCCGAGATCGTCTCTCTCGAACAGACCGACATCCGCAGTCTCGATCCCGGCAGCTTGCCCGAGGCTCCGGATTTCGTCACCGTCGACGTGAGCTTCATCTCGCTCAAGCTCGTGCTGGGGCACGCGCTCGCCCTCGCGCGGGCGCCTGCGCAAGCCGTGGTGCTGATCAAGCCCCAATTCGAGGCCGGCCGCCGTCATCTCAAGAAAGGCATCGTGCGCGATCCTTCGGTCCATGCGCTGGTATGCGAGGAGATCGGCGCATTCATTCGATCGCTCGGCTGGCACGTGATCGACATCGTGCCGTCGCCGATTGCGGGAAGCGATGGCAATCGCGAGTTTCTCCTCGGGGCTAGTGCCGCCGATTTGAAGTTCCTACAACGCCTGCCGCAACATCGTATAGGAACTTCAAATCGAAAGCGGCACTAGAATCATATGCTTGCTAGTGCTCCGATTCCGAAGTTCGTGTCAGAGGGTGCTGCCATGCATCACGAACTTCGGAAGCGGGGCACGAGCGCGTGATCGAGCGACTGACCATTGTCCGGCTCGCGCATCGCGGCGACGGGCTGGCCGAGACGGCGGCCGGTCCCGTGTACGTGCCCTATGCATTGCCGGGTGAGACCGTCGAAGTGGAACGGGTACCGGGCCATGCCGACCGGCGCCACCTGCTGCGGGTCGACGAGGGAAGCGACGAGCGCATCGCGCCGATTTGCCCGCACTTCGGCACCTGCGGCGGTTGCGCCGTGCAGCACTGGCGATGGGATCGTTATCGCGCCTGGAAACGCGATCTCGCGGTCACGGCGCTGGCGCAAGCCGGGCTGGCGGCGGCGGTCGACGATCTGGTCGATGCGCATGGGGATGGGCGGCGGCGCGCCGTGTTCCACGCCCGGCCCGGCAGCCGCGATATTCTTGCAGTCGGCTTTGCGGCGCTGCGCGCGCACGACGTGGTCGCCATCGACCATTGCCCCGTTCTCGCTCCGCCCCTGGCCGGGGCCCTCGACGCGGCCTGGGACATCGCCGAGGTCTTGAAATCGGCCGGCAAACCGCTCGACATCCATGTCACCGCGAGCAATACCGGCCTCGATATCGACGTGCGCGGCTCCGGGCCGGTGGCGGCGCCCCGCCTCGCCGAGCTCGCCCGCGTGGCCGAGAAGCACAAGCTCGCGCGGTTGACGCGCCATGGCGAATTGGTCGCGCAACGCGCCGCGCCAATCGTCACGATGGGGCGTGCCACAGTGGTCCTGCCGCCCGGCGCTTTCCTGCAGGCGACCGCCGAAGGGGAAGCCGCGCTGGCGCGGCTGGTCGCAGCGCACGTCGGCGATGCGAAAAACATCGCCGACCTGTTCGCCGGCCTCGGTCCCTTCGCGCTGCGGCTCGCCGAGCGCGCCCGCGTCACCGCGGCCGATTCGGATGCCGACGCCATTGCGGCGCTCACGCGCGCCGCCGCCACACCCGGCTTGAAGCCTGTTGTCGCCGCGGTCCGCGACCTGTTCCGCCGTCCGTTCGCGGCGAAGGAGCTCGGCTCATACGATGCGGTGGTCTTCGATCCGCCGCGCCGCGGCGCCGAGGCACAGGCGCGCGAGCTCGCCGCCGCCACCGTGCCGGTGATCGTCGCCGTCTCGTGCAATCCGGCGACGTTTGCGCGCGATGCCAACATCCTCGTCGCCGGCGGCTACCGGATGGCGCGGGTCACGCCGGTCGATCAGTTCCGCTACAGCGCGCACGTCGAGCTGGTCGCCCGCCTCGAACGCTAGCCCTACCAACTCCATCCGACAGTTTGCTGTGGTAGCCAGCAAACTCCATCCCTCCCCCGAAGGGGGAGGGTGCCGAGCGAAGCGAGGCGGGTGGGGGTGAAGTGCATCGAACGCGCTAACCCCACCCGGCCTCCGCCGGCAAAGGCCGGCGTCGGCCACCCTCCCCTAACGGGGAGGGATGGAGCAAGTTGCACCTGAGCGTAACCCCGCCAACTCTGCGAATGTGGCGTCGCGCACGACGTGACGGAGTTGCGTTAGCGGTCCATGCCGCCCCAGCGTTGCTGCCACATGCGCTCGCCGATGGTGCAGGAGATGCGGGGAGCATCGGCGCCGGCCGGAACGACGCGCGGCTGCGGAACGAGGCCGGCGATTTCGAGCACCAGCTTGGAACGGATCGCGTCGCGGAATTTCTCCCGCTCCCTGATCGGGACCACGAAGGCGCCGGGTCCGCCGATCACGCAATCCTCGTAGTAGATATCGAGATCGGGAATATCCAAGGTGGACGGGTTGGGACGCTTGAGCATGATCGGCAGGCCGTTGATGGTGATGCCCTTGGCAATCACCTCGTCGCGCGTGATGACGACCGGCGGCCCCTGGTTGTTGGTGCCGTCGCCGGAGACGTCGATCACGCGGCGGATCCCGCGGTACCCGTTCTCGTCGAACAGCGATGCCGAGAATGTCAGCGCTCCCGAGATCGAGGTGCGGTAGGCGCGCCGCGTCGGCGCGCGGCTGATCTGTGCGGCCACCGCTTCAGCGCTGGCGCGGCCATCGATCAGCCGCCACGGCAGGACGAGCTTCTGATCGATGACGCCCGCCCACTCGACGTAGCTCACGGCGATGCGGCCGTGCATGCCGTTCTTGAGGGCGTTGAGGAAGTCAGGCGAGGTGAGGGCCTCGACATAGCCCTCGCGCTGCAGCGCCAGCTCGTCGAGATCCATCGAATAGGAAATGTCGACCGCGAGCACGAGCTCGACATCGACATCGAGCGAGCCGGGAACGCGGCCGCCCGGCAGGTCGGAAAAACGCGAGGGAGCCGATCCGGCAAAAGCAAGATCCAATCCGGCAATAGCCAAGGCAAGCACCGCAGGTGCCAAAATCCTCCCGGCTCGCGAATGCATTCAACCCTCCACGTCGCCCGGGCGCATGTTGGCATGACAAACGCGCGATGCAAAGCGGGGAAGGGGGCGTAGGATGGCTTCACATCTTCAAAGCAGCTTCGGCGCGGACGTAGGGCAGCTTCAGGGCGTTCGCCACCGCCTTGTGGGTCACCTGTCCCTCGTGAACGTTCAGTCCTTCGCGCAAATGCGCATCCTCGGCGAGCGCCACGCGAAGCCCCTTGTCGGCCAGCGCGAGAACGAACGGCAGCGTCACGTTGTTGAGGGCGAACGTCGACGTGCGCGCCACCGCACCCGGCATGTTGGTGACGCAATAGTGGACGACGTCATCGACCACGAAGGTCGGATGCGAGTGGGTGGTGGGACGCGAGGTTTCCGCGCAGCCGCCCTGGTCGATGGCGATGTCGACGATGACGGCGCCCGGTTTCATCGCCTTGACGGTCTCCGCGGTGATGATCTTCGGCGCCGCCGCCCCCGGGATCAGCACGGCGGCAATCACCAGGTCGCTGCGCCGGCACAGCGTCTCGATGACATCGCGGGTGGAGAAGGCGGTGCGAACGCGCGGGCCGAATTGGCCGGCAATGCGGCGCAGCGCCTCCGGATTGCGGTCGACCACGGTGACGTTCGCCCCCATGCCGAGCGCGATCAGCGCCGCATTGGCGCCGGAGACGCCGCCGCCGAGCACGAGCACGTCGGCGGGAGGAACGCCGGGCACGCCGCCCATGAGCACGCCGCGACCGCCGTTCGTCCGCTCCAGATAGTTTGCCCCGACGTGGGGAGCCATGCGGCCGGCGACCTCCGACATCGGCGTGAGCAGCGGCAGGGTTCCTTGCGCGCTGGTGACCGTCTCGTAGGCGATCGCGGTCACGCCGGAGGCGATCAGGTCCTCGGTCTGCTCGCGATCGGGCGCAAGATGCAGGTAGGTGAACAGCACCTGGCCAAGGCGCAGCTGCCGGCGCTCCGCGGCGAGCGGCTCCTTGACTTTGACGATCAGCTCGGCGCGCGCGAAGACGTCGCCCGCCGTGGCGGCGATCTTGGCGCCGGCGGCCTGGTAATCGGCGTCGGTCAGCCCGGCCCCCAGGCCGGCCCCGGTTTCAACCACCACGGCATGTCCGCTCGCGGTCAGCTCGTGCACTGCCGAAGGCACGAGGCCGACGCGATATTCGTTGTCCTTGGTTTCTTTCGGTACGCCGATGAGCATGGTCCCGGTCCGAGCTAGTGCCGCCGATTTGAAGTTCCTACAGCGTTGCCGCGAGCTCGTTTAGGAACTTCAAACCGAAAGCGGCACTAGAAATTTAGACTTGCTAGTGCGAAGTTCGTGTCAGAGGGTGCTGCGATCTATCACGAACTTCGGAAGCGGGGCACTAGCCGTCGAACGCTGAACGTCAAGCCTCGAGCGTCTCGGTCGATATGATCTCGATGCCGAAGCCGGCAAGCCCCACATAGGTGAGCTTCGCCGACGAGAGAAGCCGGATCGACGACACACCGATATCCTTCAAGATCTGCGCCCCTAGGCCGACCTCGCGCCATTGGCGCGAGCGCGCCACCTCCGAGCCGGTGCCGCCGGCCTGCGGGATCGCCTGGGTCGGCACGCCCGCCGCGCCGTCGCGGAGAAAAATGAGGACGCCGCGGCCTTCCTGCTTGAAGCGCTGCAGCGCCGCATGCACCGGATGCGCTCCGCCGAACACGTCGCGGATGATGTCGGCCCGGTGCAGCCGCGCCAGTACGTCCTTGCCGTCGCCGACGCGGCCGTACACGAAGGCCATGTGCTGGACGGCATCGAACGGCGTCACGTAGGCGTAGCCCTGCAGTGTGCCGATTTCGCTCTTCACCGGAAACTCGGCGATGCGCTTGACCAGCTTGTCGCGCGCCTGGCGGTAGGCGATGAGATCGGCAATCGAGATGAGCCTGAGCCCGTGTTGCTGTGCGAACGCCGCGAGCGCTGGTCCGCGCATTACGGTGCCGTCGTCGTTCATCAGCTCGGCCAGGACGCCGACCGGCGGCAGACCGGCGATGCGACAGAGATCGATGCACGCTTCGGTATGGCCGGAGCGCATCAGCACGCCGCCGTCCTTGGCGACCAGGGGAAAGACATGGCCGGGTCGCGCGAAATCGGCCGGTCCGCTGTTGGGATTGGCGAGCGCGCGGACGGTGTGGGTGCGCTCCTCGGCCGAGATGCCGGTGGTGAGCCCGTGACGCACGTCGACCGAGACCGTGAAGGCGGTGCCGAGCGGGGCATCGTTGAGCGCGACCATCGGATCGAGGCGCAGGCGCTTGGCCTCTTCGGCCGACAGCGGCGCGCACACGATGCCGGAGGTGTGGCGGATGATGAACGCCATCTTCTCGGGCGTGCACAGCGATGCGGCGACGAAGAGGTCGCCCTCGTTCTCGCGGTCGTCGTCATCGGTTACGACGATGAGCTCGCCGCGGGCAAAGGCCTCGATGACGCTGCTGATGCGATTATGGCTTTCGAGCAAGGTCATCCCGCTTGGCTAGTGCCCGCTTCCGAAGTTCGTGATCATCGCAGCAGCCTCTGGCACGAACTTCGGAACCAAAGGGCACCAGCAACTCTGTGATTCCAGTGCCGCTTTCGATTTGAAGTTCCTAAACGAGCTCGCAGCTACCACTGTAGGAACTTCAAATCGGCGGCACTGGCCGCGTGAACGGCCATTCCACCGGCGCTCCCACCTGAGCGCGCTGCCGTAGATAGTGATCGGCGATCACGCACGCCATCATGGCCTCGCCGATCGGCACTGCGCGGATCCCGACGCACGGGTCGTGGCGGCCCTTGGTCACGATCTCGGTCTCACCCCCGTAGCGGTCGACGGTGCGCCGCGGCGTGAGAATCGACGAGGTCGGCTTCACTGCGAAACGCGCGACGATCGGCTGTCCGGTGGAGATCCCGCCGAGAATGCCGCCCGCATGATTCGACAGGAAGCGCGGCTTGCCGTCGTTGCCCATGCGCATTTCGTCGGCGTTCTCTTCGCCGCTGAGCGCGGCGGTGGCGAAGCCGTCGCCGATCTCCACGCCCTTTACGGCATTGATGCCCATCAGGGCGGCCGCGATATCGCTGTCGAGCTTGCCATAGACCGGCGCGCCGAGCCCGGCCGGCACTCCTTCCGCCATCACCTCGATGACGGCGCCGATCGAAGATCCGCGTTTGCGCACGTCGTCGAGAAAGTCTTCGAGGACGGGGACGAGCGCCGCATCGGGACAAAAGAACGGATTTTGTGCGATCGCCTCCCAGTCCCACCGCGTCCGATCGACCCGGTGCGGCCCCATCTGCACCAACGCCGCGCGCACGCTCATGCCCGGCACGACCTTGCGGGCAATGGCCCCGGCTGCAACCCGCGCCGCGGTCTCGCGCGCCGAGGCGCGTCCGCCGCCGCGATAATCGTGCAGCCCGTATTTCACATCGTAGGTATAGCCGGCATGTCCCGGCCGGTACTTGTCCTTGATGTCGGCGTAGTCCCTGGAGCGCTGGTCGACGTTCTCGATGATCAGCGCGATCGGCGTGCCGGTCGTCACCTCCTGTCCGCTCGCCTCGTCGGCGAAAGTCCCCGAGAGGATCCGCACCGTATCCGGCTCGCGCCGCTGGGTGGTGAAGCGCGACTGGCCGGGGCGCCGACGGTCAAGGTCGCGCTGGATATCGGCGGCTTCAAGCGGAATGCGCGGCGGGCAGCCATCGACGACGCAGCCGATAGCGGTGCCATGGCTTTCACCGAAAGTGGTGACGCGGAAGAGATGGCCGAACGTGTTGAACGACATTTCGCAATCGGGATGCTGGCGACGTCGCGCTTTATGAACCGAACACCCGAATGTTGCAAAGCTGGATGGTCGCGCGCCGGCGCATGTCTGACTGCGAAGACTCGGGTTCGTGCTGCCTAGACTTGCTGAACGAAGGTTTAGCAAGATGAACGAATATTCATTTGGCTGAACGACAGTTAATGGCAAGCTGAACGTACGTTAAGTTACAGTGATTTCAGTGTTTTTCCGTTGAAACTATTTGAACCAAACGCCTCGATCATGTATTGAGCATG
Organism: Xanthobacteraceae bacterium; assembly: GCA_045801465.1. Lineage (GTDB taxonomy): Bacteria > Pseudomonadota > Alphaproteobacteria > Rhizobiales > Xanthobacteraceae > DATFWC01. The sequence goes on from JBJMSU010000243.1 coordinate 17,406, forward strand.
ACGTGGTAGGGACGCGTCTGGGCTGCAAGCTGACGGTGGATTTTCCACCGCACGTCTGAGAGCCGGACTTCCCAGTAAGGGCACAATGAGGATATCCATCATGCGCAAATTGACAGCGATTATTGCCGCACTCGGGTTTCTCGGCTCGACCAGCCTGACCCCGGTGTTTGCGGCTCCCGTCCCCGGCCCGGTCGTGAAGAGTGACGACCTATCGGCCGCCAAGAAAAAGAAGAAGAAGAAGGGCGCCGAGGTCATCATGAATGACGAGTTGACGAACGCCTAGAAGAAATAGAAGACGAAGTTCGCCGAGGTCTTCGTGTATGACGAGATTACGACCGCCAAGAAGAAAAAGAAGAAGAAGTG
>JBJMSU010000158.1:0-3867 GCA_045801465.1 Xanthobacteraceae bacterium
GGCACGGCGACCCGGATCGAGGGCGTCGGCTTGCAGGAAATCGCCGAGGAGGCGGTGCGCCGGCATCGTGACGCATTCGGCGATGCCCCGATCTATCGCAATGCATTGGATGTGGGCGGCGAATATGCCGTGCGGGTGCGCGGCGAGGACCACGTCTGGACCGCCGCCACTGTCGCTACGTTGCAGCATGCGGTGCGCGGGAATTCGTACGAGCAGTACCGCGCCTATGCGCGCATCCTCAACGAGCAGGAAACGCTTATCACCATCCGCGGACTGTTCGATCTCAAATCGGCGCAGCAGGACGGGCGCAAGCCGGTTCCAATCGAGGAGGTGGAAGAGGCGAAGCATATTGTCCGCCGTTTCTCGACCGGCGCGATGTCGTTCGGCTCCATTTCGCGCGAGGCGCATACCACGCTGGCGATCGCCATGAACCGGATCGGCGGCAAGTCGAATACCGGCGAGGGCGGCGAGGAATCCGATCGTTACAAGCCGCTGCCGAACGGCGACTCCATGCGCTCGGCGATCAAACAGGTCGCATCGGGGCGCTTCGGCGTGACCGCCGAGTACCTCGTCAACTCGGACATGATGCAGATCAAGATGGCGCAAGGCGCCAAGCCCGGCGAAGGCGGACAATTGCCCGGCCACAAGGTCGACGCCATCATCGCCAAGGTGCGCCACTCGACGCCCGGCGTAGGGCTCATCTCGCCGCCGCCGCACCACGACATCTATTCGATCGAGGACCTGGCGCAGCTCATCTTCGACCTGAAGAACGTCAATCCTGCAGCCGACGTGTCGGTGAAGCTCGTGGCCGAGGTCGGCGTCGGCACGGTGGCGGCCGGCGTGTCGAAGGCGCGCGCCGATCACGTCACCATCGCCGGGTTCGAAGGCGGCACCGGCGCGTCCCCGCTGACCTCGATCAAGCATGCGGGCAGCCCATGGGAGATCGGGCTTGCCGAAACGCACCAGACCCTGGTCACCAACCGGCTGCGCGGCCGCATCGCCGTGCAGGTCGACGGCGGGATTCGCACCGGGCGCGACGTGGTGGTGGGCGCGCTGCTCGGAGCCGACGAGTTCGGCTTCTCGACCGCGCCGCTGATCGCCGCCGGCTGCATCATGATGCGGGTGTGCCATCTCAACACCTGCCCGGTCGGCGTGGCGACGCAGGATCCGGTGTTGCGCAAGCGCTTCGTCGGCCAGCCCGAGCACGTCATCAACTACTTCTTCTTCGTCGCCGAAGAGGTGCGCGAGCTGATGGCCGAGATGGGCTTCCGCACCTTCGACGAGATGATCGGGCAGATGCAGATGCTCGACAAGCAGACGGTGGTCGCGCACTGGAAGGCCAAGGGGCTCGACTTCTCCCGCCTGTTCCACAAGCCGGACGCGCCGGAGGGCGTGAAGATTTTCAACTGCGAGCCGCAGGATCACAAGATCCATGACATTCTCGACCGCAAGCTCATCGCCAAGGCGCAGACGGCGCTCGAGCGCGGCGCGCCGGTACGGATCACCACCACCATCCGCAACACCGACCGCACCACCGGCGCCATGCTGTCCGGCGAGGTCGCCAAGCGCTACGGCCACGCCGGCCTGCCCGACGACACCGTGCACGTGCGCCTCAAGGGCACCGCTGGGCAAAGCTTTGGCGCCTGGCTGGCGCACGGCGTCACGCTGGAGCTCGAAGGCGAGGCCAACGACTACGTCGGCAAGGGCCTCTCAGGCGGGCGCATCATCGTCTATCCGCCGAAGGAGGCGGAGAAGCTCGTGCCCGAGGAGTCGATCATCATCGGCAACACGGTGCTCTACGGCGCCATCGAGGGCGAGTGCTACTTCCGCGGCGTCGCCGGCGAGCGCTTCGCGGTGCGCAATTCCGGCGCCATTGCGGTGGTCGAAGGCACCGGCGATCACGGCTGCGAGTACATGACTGGCGGCGTCGTCGTGGTGATCGGGCGGACGGGCCGCAACTTCGCGGCCGGCATGTCGGGCGGCATCGCCTACGTGCTCGACGAAGACGCGACCTTCGCCGCGCGCTGTAACCTGTCCATGGTCGAGCTCGAAGCCGTCCCTGAGGAAGAGGACATGATCGCCCGCCACTACCATCAGTCGGGCGATCTCGACACCCACGGCCGCGTCGACGTCATGAGCGACATGACGCGGTTCGACGCCGAGCGGCTGCACCAGCTCATCGCCAACCATGCGAGCTACACCGGCTCGGCGCGCGCCGCCATGATCCTCGACAAGTGGAACGAGTACCTGCCCAAGTTCCGCAAGGTGATGCCGGTCGAGTACCGCCGCGCCCTGCAGGAGCTCGAGCGGGCCCGAGAGATGCAGGCGGCGGAGTGAATGGGCAAGGTCACCGGCTTCCTGGAAATCGAACGGCAGGACCGGCGCTACGCGCCGGCGAGCGACCGCATTCGCCATTGGCGCGAGTTCTATAGCCCGCTCTCGGAAGAGGCCACGCGCGACCAGGCGGCGCGCTGCATGAATTGCGGCATCCCGTATTGTCACACCGGCTGTCCGGTCAACAACCAGATCCCGGACTGGAACGACCTCGTCTATCGCGGCGACTGGCAGGACGCGATCATCAATCTGCATTCGACCAACAACTTCCCGGAATTCACCGGACGCATCTGTCCGGCGCCATGCGAGGCCGCCTGCACGCTCAACCTCATCGAGAGCCCGGTCACCATCAAGACGATCGAATGCATGATCATCGACCGCGCCTGGGAGAACGGCTGGGTGAAGCCGGAGCCGCCGACCCGGATCACCGGCAAGAAGGTCGCAGTGGTCGGCTCCGGTCCGGCCGGGCTCGCCTGTGCGCAACAGCTCTGCCGCGCCGGCCACGAGGTCCATGTCTACGAGAAGCTCGCCAAGGCCGGCGGGCTCCTCACCTACGGTATCCCCGACTTCAAGATGGAGAAACGCATCGTCTTCCGCCGCGTCGCGCAGTTGGAGACGGAAGGCGTGATCTTCCACTACAACGCCCATGTCGGCGTCAACGTGCCGGTCGAGGGGCTGCTCAACGACTATGACGCGATCGCGCTCGCTGGCGGCGCCGAGAAGAGCCGCGAGCTGCCGATTCCGGGACGCGAGCTTGCCGGCATCCACTTCGCCATGGATTTTCTGCCGCAGCAGAACCGCCGCGTGAACCACGAGCCGCTCGGCGACGTGCAGCCCATCCTCGCGGCCGGCAAGCACGTCATCGTCATCGGCGGCGGCGACACCGGGTCCGACTGCATCGGCACCGCCATTCGCCAGGGCGCGCTGTCGGTCACCAATCTCGAGATCATGTCGCGCCCGCCCGAGAAGGAGGACAAGCTCCTCACCTGGCCGAACTGGCCCTACAAGCTGCGCACCTCGTCGAGCCACGAGGAGGGCGCCGAGCGCGATTTTGCGGTGATGACCCGGAAATTTTCAGGCAACGGCCAGGTCGAGCGCCTGCATTGCGTGCGCGTCGACGCCAAGCTGCAGCCGGTGCCCGACAGCGATTTCGAGCTCAAGGCCGATCTCGTGCTGCTCGCCATGGGGTTCGTGCATCCGGTGCACGAGGGCATGATCGAAGCGCTCAAGGGCAGCGGCCTCGAGCTCGATCCGCGCGGCAACGTCAAGGCCGACACGCGGCGCTACCAGACCTCGATCGAAAACGTGTTTTCGGCGGGCGACATGCGGCGCGGCCAGTCGCTGATCGTGTGGGCAATCCGCGAAGGCCGCCAGGCCGCCGCCGCGGTCGACGAATTTCTGATGGGCGAGACGAAACTGCCAAGGTGAGGCGCAGCAGGTGCCGATTAACGTACGGCATTATTCAGCTATGCGGCGCGCTCTGCTGGACGCGAGCAGGTCCCGCCGAATGAGGGTAATCGCGGCGCGCTTAAT
>JBJMSU010000205.1:0-10797 GCA_045801465.1 Xanthobacteraceae bacterium
GATCCACGTCGTAGCCGACGATGCCGTTTTCGCCCTGCCGTGAGCTGAACGGCGGCGACGTTTCGCTGACGCCGACGAGCAGGCGCCCGCGCGCCATGATCTCGTCGAGCTTGTCGGCGACGGCAATGTTGCCAGGGACGGAGGCAGCAACAAGGCCCAGAAAGAGTTTCAATATCCGCCGCGAGAACTGCATCTCCGAAATCCTGTCTGCCAGGTTGACGACCGCCGCGCTGTTGAGTCATTCCCCGCCTCCGCGGGGACGACGCATAAACATTACCGCGCCCTGGGCAAGAATTTCTCGGTAACCAGCGTGGTCATGTCGGGCTCCTTCGGCAGCATGCCCATTTCCACGAACGAGCGCGCCAGCACGTCGAGCGCGGCGGGATTAAACTTGCCGGTCCGGTTGAACATGCCCATGAGCTCGTCGTAGTCGCGCGTGGCGAGTCCCGGCGAGACTTCTGCCGTGCGGCGCACGATGTCGATCGTCTGCTCCCGGTTGGCATGCATATGGGCGACGGTGTCGAACCAGCCCGCGAGGAACGCGCGCACCGCATCGCCGTTCTGCTCGGCGAAATCGCGCCGCGCATAGAAGACGTAGATGTGAAACGTCTTGATGCGGTCGCCGAACTGCACCAGCACGCGGCCGGCGCCTTCCTCCTCCAGCCGGTATCCGGCGTTCGCCTCGACGATCATGCCGTCGATCTGGCGCGTCTTCAGCGCCGCCATCTGCGCCGCCGTGGTGCCGAGCGGGGCGAGGTTGATGCCCTCCGGCCCCCAGCCGAGCTGGCGCGAGAGCTCGCGGCCGAGCCAATGGGTGAGCGAGCCCTTGCTCGAGATGCTGATCGTCCGCCCCTTGAGATCTTCGGCCGCCTTGATCGGGCTGTCCTTCGGGATCGCCAGCAGCACCGAGTAGGGCGCGTCCGCCATGGCGGCGACGCCGATCTCGGGCGCTCCCTTGGCCACGAAGGCAAGCTCGGGCCCCGAGCCGATGCCGATGTCGATGGCGCTCGCCGCGATCGCCTGCTGCACGCGCGGGCCGCCGCCGAAGCTGATCACCTCGAGATCGACGCCGTGTTTCTTGAAGATGCCGCCCTCGCTGCCGACCTGCAGCGGCACGAACTGGAATGTTCCCGCCTGCGGCTGCCCGACCCGAACCTTGGTTTGCGCCTGCGCGTCCCAATCGGATGCGACCGCAAGGATGGCGGCGATGGCGAGGCAGGCCAGTATTCGTGACCGCATGGTCGTCTTCATCCCCAATGGCAGAGGGTCATTAGAGCGGCGTTCCGATCGGTCCGCCACTGGAATCGCGTCGCCGGGACTGGTGCCCCGCTTCCGAAGTTCGTGATACATCGCAGCACCCTCTGACACGAACTTCGGAAGCAAAGGGGCACTAGCAAGCCTATGATTGCAGTGCCGCTTTCGATTTGAAGTTCCTCGAACGAGCTTGCCGCAACTGTTGTATGAACTTCAAATCAGCGGCAGCCGATACGCGAATGGCAGGAGGGCCGGGGATGACGGCATCGGCGGCGTTGGTGACGGGGGCCTCCTACGGCGTGGGCGCCGCGACCGCCCTGGCGCTGGCGCGCGCAGGCTTCGACGTCGCGGTTTCGGCGACGCGGCTCGACCATCTCGCCGGCACGATGGGACGGCTCAAATCGCTGAACGTGCGCGCCGTGCCGGTCGTGCTCGATCTGCGCGCGCCGGAAAGCATCGAGGCGGCCTTTGCAAAGGTGACTGCCGAATTCGGCGCTCTCGACGTGCTCGTCAACAATGCCGGCGCCATGGTGCAGAAAGCCGCCGTGGACGTCACGCAGGCCGAATGGGATGAGGTCTTCAACACCAACGTCACCGGGCCGTTCTTCCTGAGCCAGCGTTTTGGCCGCGACCTGATCGAGCGCGGCCGCTCCGGCGTGCTCGTCAATATTGCCTCCACCCACGGCCTCGTCGGCGCGGCCGGACGGTCGACCTACGGCATCTCCAAGGCAGCCGTGATCCATATGACGAAAATGCTGGCGATCGAGTGGGCCGAGCACGGCATCAGGGTCAACGCGGTCGCGCCCGGGCGGCTCGATACGCCGTCGCCGTCGCGCGCCGATACCCTGTCCGATCCGGGTTACATGCAGGCCATGCTCAAGCGCATTCCGCTGCACCGCCTGGCCACTGCCGAAGAGGTGGCGGCGGCGGTGTGCTATCTCGCCGGCCCCGGTGCCGCCTCGATCACCGGTCACACGCTGGTGCTGGACGGCGGCTTGACCTCAGCATGATGCGGCGGCGCGCTCGTTTGCTTTCCTCCCCCGCGCCGATATTGTTCGCTTGAACGGCTGCTCGTGGCCGAGGGGGAGTGTCATGAAGCATTTCATCCGCGTCCTGGTGCTTGCGCTCCTGCCGTTGTCGGCGGCTGCGGCCGAGGACCTGGACTGGGCGTACCCGGTCACCCCGAAGGCCGAGCCGCTCGACAATGTCGTCTTGAAACAGATGCCCGGCAGCAGCCGGCAATACACGCAGGCGCAGATCGACGATCCATTCAACGCGCCGGACTGGTATCCGGACGAGCATCCGCCGATGCCGCCGATCGTCGCGCACGGGATCAAGCCTGCCGTGCAGGCCTGCGCTCGCTGTCATCTGCCATCGGGCGACGGTCACCCGGAATCATCGAGCCTCGCCGGCCTTCCGGTTCTGTACAGCATCCGCCAGATGGCCGCCTTCAAGAACGGCGAGCGAAAAGGTATCCGCACGACCAACATGGCCGCGTTCGCCAAGGCCATGTCGGATGACGACGTGCGTGCCGCCGCCGAATATTTCGCCGCGCTCAAGCCGAACGTTTGGACCAAAGTCATCGAGACCGGTACCGTGCCGAAAACCTACGTCGGCGCCGGCGCCATGCGTTTTGCCGTGCCCGAGGGCGGCACCGAGCCGATCGGCAATCGCATCATCGTGTTGCCGCAAGACCGGGAGCGGGCGCACAGCCGCGACGCGCATTCAGGCTTCATCGACTACGTGCCGGTGGGGAGCATCGCCAAAGGGCAGGCATTGGTCGCGACCGGCGGCGGCGGCAAGACGATTCCCTGCGCCATCTGCCACGGCCAATCCCTCAAGGGCCTCGGCGAGGTGCCGGGCATTGCCGGACGCCCGCCGATCTACACCGTGCGCCAGCTTAACGACATGCAGAAGGGCAATCGCACCGGCAGCCTGGTCGAATTGATGAAGGCGGTCGTCGCGCCATTGACCGTCGACGACATGGTGGCGGTCGCCGCCTACCTGGGCTCGCTGGAGCCGTAGAAGATTCGTCGACGCCGTCACTGCACGGCCTCTCGACTGTCATCCCGGGCGCAGCGCAGCACGAAGCGTAGCGGAGTGGTGCGCTGCAGACCGGGACCCAGGTCTCCCTGCCGTGCGATTGATTGCTGACACTGGGATACATGGATCCCGGATCGGCTCGCTTACCGCGAGCCGTCCGGGATGACGGCGCATTTCACCAGCCGCGCGGCTCATCGCGCAGGGCCGGCAAGGCGGCAAGCTCAGCGGCGAGCTTCTCATAGGCGCTGCCGTCGAGCGGCAGCAGCGGCGGCCGCGGCTCGCCGCAATCGCGTCCCATGATGCGCAGGGCGGCTTTCAGGCCCGCCGGTCCGCGGCTTTTGCTCACTTGGCGCAAGGCCGCCACCTGTTCCTGCACCGGGCGCGCTGCGAAAAACTTTTGCTCGCGGCAGAGCTCGTAGAGCCGGCGCACCAGGCGTGGCGCGATGGCCGCAAGGCTCGAGAACATGCCGGTTGCGCCGATGGCGCCGGCCGACACCATGTGCTCCGTCCCGGACAGCAGCTGGAAATCGGGCCGCCGGCGCGGCGCCTCGGTCATCAACTCGATCATGAACTGCCAGTCCAGGCTGAGGTCCACCACGCCGGCAAAGTTGGGCAGTTCGGCAATGAGCTTGAGCATAAGCTCGGTCGTCACCTTGGTGCCGGCCATCTCTTCGGGCGCGTTGTCGACGAACAGCGGGAGGTCGACCGCCGCGCCGATCTGCACAAAGTGCTCGAGGAGCATGGTTTGCGGCGGCGTCCAGTAGTACGGCGTGGTGGCGACGACGGCGGCGGCGCCTGCCGCTTGCGCGTCGCGCGCCAATTGGGCCGCGATGGCGGTGCCGGCATTGCTCACATGGGCGATCATCGGCACCCGGCCCCGCACCCGCTCGATCGCGAAGGCGAGCACGCCGCGCTTTTCGTCTTCCGACAGGCTGACGGATTCGGCCGCATGCATCGGCAGCGCCAGCGCATCCGCGCCATGGCGCAAATGAAAGTCGATCAATTGGCCGAAGCGATCGAAGTCGATGCGATGATCGCCGGTGAAAGGCATCACCGGCGTGTGCACGAGGCCTGGACGAACAGCATGCATGCGGAAATTACCAGCCGTGCGGCTCGGTATCGAGAATGCCAAGGGCTTCGAGCTCTTTGTGGATGTAGGCTTGGCGCTCCTTGCTGGCGGTCGGCAGCGGCGGCCGGGTCGGACCGACAGGACGTCCCATGATCACCATCCCGCCTTTCAGCGACGACGGATACTGGTCGCGGAACAGGAGCCACAGGCGCGTCATCTTGTATTGCAGCTCGCGCGCGCGCGCCCACTCGCCCGCCGTGCAGGCGTCGAACAGCTGCGTGCACAGATTGGGACAGATCGATCCGGCCGCCGAATAGGACCCGACGCCGCCCAGCGGCACCGAAGGCAGAAGAAACTCGACGCCGGTCAGCATCGCAAAGTCCGCCCGCAGCGCCAGCGCGGCGCGCGCGATTTCCAGGAATTTCTCGCTGTTGAAGCTCGCCTCCTTGACGCCGACGAAGTTCGGCAGCCGCTGGATGAGGCGTGACATCAGCTCGCCGGTGATCTCGACGCCGGCGAGATAACTCGGCGAATTGTAGGAGAGGACCGGCAGATCGATTGACCGGCACAGATGCGTGAAATAGGCATCGATCGCCTCGAGCGAGGGATTCCAGAAATACGGCGTGATGGCGAGAATCCCGTCGGCGCCGATCTTCTGCGCATGGCGCGCAAGCTCCATCGTGTCTTCGACCGCGAGCGCGCTGACGTGGATCGTCACCGGGATACGCTTGGCCACCACCTTGACGGCCGCTTCGGCGAACAGCTTGCGTTCCGCGATGGTGAGGTTGAGCGACTCTCCCTTGTGGTGCGGCCAGGAGATGGCGGTTGCGCCGGTGCGTACGTGGAAGTCCAGCACCCGCTCGAAGGTCGCAAGATCGAGGCTGAAATCGTCCTTGAGCGGCGTCACCGGACTTTGCATGACGCCTCTGAACCGAGCGGTCATTGCGCCTTCCAGTCGGTTAATGGACGCGTGATGGACGAAAGCATAGGGTGGGTCGCGAAATTGAGCCACAGGACGCGAGGTTCGACAACCCATTGCGAATGTGGACCGGCATGACCAGATGCGGTCGAGGGATGATGACAGGCGGGGCGGGTTAACCACGAAGTGCCATCTTCAAGTTGACATTTTGTGGCTCTAATGGCCGATTGCGCAGGTGGTCCGGCGAGGATCTGCGATGAAAGTTGTCTCGGCACTCGACGCGCGGATGCGAATGACGGCGAAAAGCCTGGCGCAAATGGCGGTTTCCGCCGCATTTGGCGCCGTCGAGGTGCTCGCCCTCGTTGCGGCTTGCACGCTGCTCGCGTCCCCGGCGGCGGCCCAGTTCTGGGGTGACCCGTTCTACCGGCCGCGCCCGCCGCGCGCGGTCCCACAGCAACAGAGTCCTTTCGGCGACTTCTTTCAGCCGCGACCGCAGCGCCCGTTCTGGGAACCGCAGCAGCCGCATCGGGCGGCGCCGCCGCGCCCGACCCGTGCCCAGATGGGCGATTTTTCCAAGGCGCCGCCGCCGCGCAAGCCCGACACCCCGCCGACCACGCATGTCGTCGTACTGGGCGACGCCATGGCGGACTGGCTCGGCCACGGGCTGGAGGAAGCCTACGCCGATAATCCCGAGTTCGGCGTGGTGCGAAAGGTTCGTGCCAATTCCAGCCTGATCCGCAGCGAGTCGCGCGACTCATATGATTGGGTACAGTCCGCTCGCGAACTCCTGGGTCCCGAGAAGCCGGATTTCGTCGTCATGATGGTCGGGCTCTCCGATCGTCAATCGATCCGCGAGCGTCCGCCGGCGCGCCGGCCGGCGCAGCAAGCACAGCAGAATCAACCGGCGCAGCAAGGCCAGCAGAAGCCGCAGGGCCAGCCGAGCCAGCAGGGTGAGCAGGCCCAACAGCAAAATCAGGCGCAAGACAGCGAAGGCGCCATCAAGCCGGAGCAGCCCGCAGCGGAGCCGGGGCCGGCGACCGCCGCCACACACGAATTCCGTTCGGAAAAGTGGGGCGAGCTTTACGCCAAGCGCATCGACGACACGATTGCGGCGCTCAAGAGCAAAGGCGTTCCGGTGATCTGGGTGGGCCTGCCGCCGATCCGCGGACAGCGATCGCGCACCGATCTTTCCTACCTCAATGATCTTTACCGCGCGCGCGCGCAGAAAGCCGGAATCATCTACGTCGATGTGTGGGACGGTTTCGTCGACGAGGACGGCAATTTCAGCCTGCGCGGCCCCGACTATAACGGCCAGATCCGCCAGCTCCGCAGCGTCGACGGCGTGTACTTCACCAAAGCCGGCGCGCTGAAGCTCGGGCATTACGTCGAACGCGAAATCCAAAGGTTGATGACGACGCGCGCCACGCCCGTGGCGCTGCCGGCGCCCGAGCCACAGCAGCCGGCACCCACTGCGAAGCCGGGCACCCCGGCACCGCGCCCGGTGGCCGGTCCGATCGTGCCGCTGACGGGAACCAGCACCGCGCCCGAGGATCTCGCCGGCAGCGGGTCCTCGCGCGCTGCCTCCACGGCCGACCCGCTCGCCGCCCGCGTGCTCGTGCGCGGCGAGTCGGCGCCGGCTCCGACCGGTCGCGCCGACGATTTCAGCTGGCCGCGTCCCGATGCCGATGAGGCCGCCATCATTCCGGCCGCTGTGACTCCGCCGGCTGCGCCCGCGCCGCAACGCCCGACCAAGAAGGGGTCGGCGCCAGCCGAGAAGGGGCAACCGAAGAAGGGTCAGTCGGCCGCCAGTGCGCCCACGCCGGCGCGGCCGACGCGCTGACGCGATCGACTCCATCCGCGACGTCGCTCGCGTTCAGTTCAGGCCACTTCGCGGACATTGCGGCTTCGTCAAAATCACATTCAGGCCCGCGCGCTTTAAACTTGCCCACAGCGAATCGTCGATCTCATGCATCCCGTCGTTTCCGTTGCAAATCTCTCCAAAACCTACGCGTCCGGATTCAAGGCGCTCAAAAACATCAACCTGGACATCCGCCGCGGCGAAATTTTTGCCCTGCTGGGTCCGAACGGCGCCGGCAAGACGACGCTGATCAGCATCATCTGCGGGATCGTGACGCCATCCGCAGGCAGCGTTTCGGTCGACGGGCATGACATCGTCACCGACTACCGCATCACCCGCTCGCTGATCGGACTCGTGCCGCAGGAGCTGCACACCGATGCCTTCGAGACGCCGTGGGCGACGGCGACCTTCAGCCGCGGACTGTTCGGCAAGCCGCGCAATCCCGATTACATCGCCAAGGTGCTCAAGGACCTTGCCCTGTGGGACAAGAAGGACAACAGGATCGTGACGCTCTCCGGCGGCATGAAGCGCCGGCTGATGATCGCCAAGGCGCTCTCGCACGAGCCGCGCATCCTGTTCCTCGACGAGCCGACGGCCGGCGTCGACGTCGAACTGCGCAAGGAGATGTGGCAGATGGTGCGCGCGCTGCGCGCCGCCGGCGTCACCATCATTCTGACCACCCACTATATCGACGAGGCCGAGGAGATGGCCGACCGCATCGGCATCATCAATCACGGTGAGCTCATCCTGGTCGAAGACAAGAAAGTGCTCATGCACAAGCTGGGCAAGAAGCAGCTGATCCTGCACCTGCACGACAGGCTGAGCGCGGTCCCGGACGCGCTCGCCAGCCGCGGGCTGACCTTGTCTGCTGACGGCCGTGAGCTCGTCTACAACTACGATTCGGAGGGCGAGCGCACCGGCATCCCGGCCCTGCTCCAGGATCTCGACCGCGCCGGCATCCCTGTCCACGACCTCAACACCACGCAAAGCTCGTTGGAAGACATCTTCGTCGACCTGGTGAGGCAACGGCGATGAACCATCGCGCGGTGCTTGCGATCTATACGTTCGAGATGGCGCGCACCGGGCGCACGCTGCTGCAGAGCATCGTGTCGCCGGTGATCTCGACCTCGCTCTACTTCGTGGTCTTCGGTGCGGCGATCGGCTCGCGCATCACCGAGATCGAAGGCGTCAGCTACGGCGCCTTCATCGTGCCCGGACTGATCATGCTGACGGTACTGACGCAAAGCGTCATGAACGCCTCGTTCGGCATCTACTTTCCGCGCTTCGTTGGGACCATCTATGAAATCCTCTCCGCGCCGGTGTCGTCATTCGAGGTCGTGCTCGGCTATGTCGGCGCGGCCGCCACCAAATCGATCATCTTGGGCCTGATCATCCTGGCCACGGCTGGCCTGTTCGTGCCGCTGCACATCGCCCATCCGGTCTGGATGCTGGCGTTCCTGGTGCTCACCGCCGTGACGTTCAGCCTGTTCGGCTTCATCATCGGCATCGTGGCGGACGGTTTCGAGCGGCTGCAGGTGGTGCCGCTGCTGGTGATCACCCCGCTCACCTTTCTCGGCGGCAGCTTCTATTCCATCAGCGTGCTGCCGCCCATATGGCAGACGATTACCTTGTTCAATCCGGTGGTCTATCTCGTCAGCGGCTTCCGCTGGAGCTTCTTCGAGGTCGCCGACGTGCATGTCGGCTGGAGCCTGGGCATGACGGCCGGGTTCCTCGCCGCCTGCCTTGCCGCGGTGTGGTGGATCTTCAGGACCGGCTATCGGATCAAGAATTGACGATCGCCAATGTCCGCTCAGTCGGGCGTGATGTTCGCCGCGCGGATCACTTTGCTCCACTTCTCGGCATCGCGCTTGATGAGCGCGGCATATTGCTCGGGCGAGCCGGCGATCGGCTGCAGCGCGTTGGGGCGGAGCACTCTTTCGCGGTAGCTCAAGTCCGAGAAGATGCGCTGGATCTCGGCGTTGAGCTGGGCGACGGTCTCGCGCGGCGTGCCGCTCGGTGCAAACAGGCCGAACCACGACCTCGCTTCGAAACCCGGCACGCCGCTCTCGGCGACGGTCGGCAGATCGGGAAATTCCGGCAGGCGAGCAGCCGTGCCGATCCCCAGCAGCCGGACGCGGCCGGCCTTCCAGGGCTCGAGCACCGATCCGATGTTGACGAACATCGCCGAGACGTGGCCGGCGATGACGTCGGTGAGCGCCGGGGTGGCGCCGCGGTAGTGAACTCCGACCAGCTTCACGTCGGTCATAAGCTTGAACAATTCCATGTTCAGGTGGCTGGCCGAGCCGATGCCGGCGCAGCCGTAGTTGAGCTCGCCGGGCCTGGCCTTGGCCAGCGCGATCAGCTCCGCGACGGTGTTCGCCCGGAGCGACGGATGAATGACGAGCGCCTGCTGCACCATGGCGAGACCGGCCACGGGCGTGAAGTCTTTCTCGGCGTCGTATGGCAGCTTGGCGTAGAGGCTTGGGTTGACCACAAACACGGTTTCCGGCGCGAGCAGCAGCGTGTAGCCGTCGGGCGCCGACTTGGCGACGAATTCGGCGCCGATCTGGCTGTTCGCGCCGGGCCTGTTCTCGATCACGACCTGCTGGCCGAAGATGCGGCCGAGCTCGACGGCAAGCGAGCGGCCGAGCAGGTCGGTCACGCCGCCGGGCGCCGACGCCACGACGATATGGATCGGTTTCGCCGGATACGGCTGCGCCGCGCCCGAATCTACGCCGAGACAGAGCCCGCCGCACGCGATCGCTGCCGCGAGCCAGGGCTTCATGTCGGTTCGTCCGTGCGAGAGCTCACCATATCGATCCAGGCAGCGAGCGCGTCGACAAGCTCGCCAAGGACGTCCCGGTCCTTGCGGCCGGTCCGCGCCGGGACGTGAAACGAATGATCGGCGTCCGCGAACAGCTTCAAGCTGGCGCGTTCGCCGAGTGTCGCGCACAAGGGCTCGATCTGATCCAGCTCGGCGAGCTTGTCGCGCGTGCCCTGCAGGAACAGCATGGGGATGTGCACGTCGAACAGATGCTTGCCCCGCTCCTGCGACGCGGCTCCGGCGGCATGCAGGGGAAATCCGAGAAAGGCCAGTCCGCGCACGTTCGGCATGGGCGCCAGGGCCTGCGCCTGCGACGTCATCCGCCCGCCGAACGATTTGCCGCCGGCAACGAGGGGCAGGTCCGGTACGCGCCGCGAGGCTTCGCTCACGGCGGCGCGGACGGTGGCGTGCGCGAGCTTTGGTGGATCGGGCCGCCGGCCGCCCCGCTCCATATATGGAAATTGATAGCGTAGCGTCGCGATGCCGCGCGCCGCGAGCTCCGCCGCGACCACCGCCAGGAACCGATGGGTCATGCCGGCACCGGCGCCATGCGCCAGCACGTAGCAGGCCCGCGCCTGCGGCGGGAGGTCAAGCAGACCGGAGACGCGAATCCCTCCGCTCGCGATGGTGACAGGCACCAAGTCTGACGACACGAATCACTCCCGAATCGAATCGTCTGTGTTTTGGCAAGGCGAATCGGAAAGCTGCACGAGCGGCCGATACAGTGCGCGACGTTTCTATCGGTCGCCATCGTTCTGCAATAGCTCGAATCTATCGATTCCGTCGAGCTTTTTTCCGCAGCTTTCATGTGACCGAGATCTGCGCGCGAT
>JBJMSU010000231.1:0-5139 GCA_045801465.1 Xanthobacteraceae bacterium
TTCGAGTCGCGGTAGCGTTCGGCCTCGAACGGCTTGTCGGAATTGCCGTGACCGCGCAGGTCGTAGGTCACCATATGGAACTCATTGGCGAGCTCGCTGGTGACTTGCTTGATCCACGACAGATGACTCTGCGAGAAACCATGAATGAAGATGATTTCCGGCCCGTTGGGATTGCCCCAGTCCTGCGCCGAAATAGTAAGACCGTCAGGGGTCTTCACCGACACCGGCTTGAACTTCTTTTCCTGCGCCGTGGCGGGCGCGCAGAGCGCCGCGGCGAGCAGCGCCGCAGCGGAAATGGTGGTGAGGCGGAGCGATGCCTGGGTCATATGAATCCTCCCGTAACGTCGTTATGCCTGACTTCGTCTGAGTTGGCCGCGAGCAGCGAAGCTTCCTGAGCAACCAGATCGGCTGCGATCGTGCAGTGCCAGCGTGCGCTTGCCGCGCTCGCGGTGCAAGGACCAACGCGGCGGATGAAGGGCTGCGAAGATGCGGACGCTGCCCATCAACTCTGCCCACTCCACAGCGGTTGCCTTCAGCGATCATCCGGATGTCGCTGATGCGCATCCGAGCAACGGTCAGTGCGCGAAGTTACGCCGGAAGGACCTTCACGACTTCCCACTTGAAATCCAATTCGAACCCGTCGGTGGCGGCGACCTGGAGGTTGACTCTTTCCGTCGACATTTCATTCAGTTGAACGTAGCCGACGATGGCGCTCGAGGCGTCGAAGCCGTCGACCTCGGTCCGGACCTTGCGGCTGTGCTCGCACAGGAAGCGCAGCAGGTTCTGCAGGTTCAAAATGTGCTCCTGCCCGAGGCGCCGCAACAGATCGCCGATTTCGTCCGGCGGACGGCCCGTCAGCTTCATGCCTTTTTCCAGATACACGGCGCGCCACCCGTCGCCCTTGAATACGACGCGCTCAGGGCATGGTTTTGAGGCCGGATAGCTCTTGGGATAGCTGAAGCTGATAAACAGGATCACTTTCGCGACGATCCATCGTTCGATCTCGGCGGTCAGCGTCTTCTCCTCCCGGCGGGAGAGGATATCGATGACCGGCATGACGAATGACGCGAGCGACGAGACCACGCGCTTCGCTGTCTGGCTCTTTGCTGGCAAAGGCATCGTCATGCCCACACCGTTCTCGCAAGGGTTCTGGGACCGGCGATGGCCACCAAATCAGTTGAGATTCTAGCCGGTCTCCCGCGCCGAACCAACGTCTTTGATCGATTACTCCACGGGCAACCGTGATTTGCGATCTTCGCGTTTGTCCCGTCAGGCCGCTGTCGCGATCGGGGTCGCTTGCGCCAGCGTCTTCTGCCACGCCGGAAGCGCGCTCAGCGCCTTGTACCAGCGCTTGATCTCGTCATACGGCTCGATCGGGAAATGCGCCGGCTCGGCGAGATTCATACCGGCGCCGAGGGAAAAGTCGGCAACCGTGAGCGTGTCCCCGGTGACGAACTGCCGGCCCTTGAGCTGGCCGTCGAGCACCTTTGCGTTGCGATGAAACAATTCGGTGGCCTTGCCGATGGCCGTCATGTCGGGCTCGCCAATGCCGAGGATCACCGGCTTCACCACATATTCGAAGGCGAAGATCGCGCCCGTCGAATCCCAGTGCGCCAGGTCCCAGAACTGCCAGCGGGTGACGTCGAGCCGCGCTTTCTCATCTTTCGGCAGGAGCCCGCCCTCGGGACGCAACGAGGCGAGATACTGCGTGATGGCATTCGCTTCCCACAGGACGACATCATCGTGCTTGAGCGTCGGCATGCGCATGTTGGGATTGAGCGCGGCGTATTCCGGCGTCTTGTGTTCGCCTTTGCGCAGGTCGACGAATCGCAACGTGGTGTCGAGGCCGAGATGATTGGCGACGGCCATGACCTTGAAGGCGCGCGGACTCGGCGGAAAGACGTAGAGCTCGATCGTCATGCGATGTTCCTTGTTCCGAGGATCTGACGGTTATGGTCCGATCATATCCGAGCAGAGGAGCGAAGGCACCTTGCTTGACCGGGCGCCCTCCTGTCTTATGCGCGCCGGACGATGAGGAGGACCATGGCGGAGACCGTCACGATTCCGGCGCTGCAGGCGATGAAGCGCGAAGGGCACAAGATCGCCGGCGTGGTGGCGTGGGACACCCAAATCGCGCGCATCGCCGATCGCGCCGGCGTGGACATCGTCTCGGTGGGAGATTCGGTCGGCGTGAACCTGTGGGGCCATGCCAATCCGCTGCAAGTCACGCTCGACGAGATGCTGGTGGTGTGCAAGGCGGTCCGCCGCGGGGTGACGCGGGCGCTGGTGAGCTGCGACTTCCCGTTCGGTCCGCTCCAGCAGGGGACGGACAGCGCGCTTGCCGCCGCCATCCGCCTGGTCAAGGAGGGCGGCGCCGACATGGTCAAGCTCGACGCGGCCGCCGATTTTCCCGATGCGGTGGGCGCCATCGTGCGCGCCGGCATTCCGGTGTTTGCGCAATTCGGCCTCACCCCGCAGACGGCGCTGCGTTATGGCGTGCCCTATAGCGCCCAGGCTGCCGCCGGCGCCCAGGCGCCGCCGGAGATGACGGCGAAGCTCATCGCGCAGGCGAAGCGCCTGGAGGAGGCCGGCGCCTCGCTTCTCGACTTCACCAATTCCGGACCGGCGGCCGGCGCTGCCGTGGTCAAGGCGGTGGCCATTCCGGTGATCGGCGGCTTCGGCGGCGGGCCGTGGCTCGACGGGCGCATGCGCCTCGCGCACACCGCCATTGGTTACGCGGAGAAATGGATCGACGCCAAGACCGAGACCTACGCCAACGTCGCCAGGACCAGCCTCGAGGCCTTCACGGCCTTGATCGACGACGTGCGCGCCGGCCGTCAGATCAAGGGGTGAGCATGCCGACCGCCCCCATCGACGGCATCGCGACGCGCTACGAGACGATCGGCTCCGGGCCGCCGCTGTTGATGTACGCGCCCGGCGGCTTCAACGCCGTGATCGAGACGTGGCGCACGCAAGGCATCTACGCCCGCCTCAAGCTTCTCGACCACCTGCCGAAGAAATACACCTGCATCGTGTTCGACCGGCGCGAATGCGGCCAGTCGGGCGGCCGCATCGAGCGCGTGACGTGGGCGCAGTACGTGGCGCAGGGCAAGGGCTTGCTCGACCACCTGAACATCCAGCGGGCGCATCTCATGGGCGGCTGCATGGGATGTTGCCCGGTAATGGCGTTGGCGGTGGCGCATCCGCAAGCCACGCTGAGCATGGTGCTGTTCTGGCCGGTGGGCGGCGCCAAGTATCGCATTGCGGCGCACCAGCGTTTTGCCGAGCACCTCGCCTTCGTGCAGCAGCACGGCCTGGCCGAGGTCGTCGCGCACGTGGCCAAGGAAGGCAAGCCGTTCAATGCCGATGCGCGCGGCGGCCCTTGGGCCTCGGTGATCCGCCACGACAAGGCGTTCGCGGACGCCTATGCCAGGCAGGACGTCGAGCGCTACAAGCTCATCGTGGCCGGGATGGCGCGCGCGCTGTTCGACCGCGACACCGCACCGGGCGCCGAGCCTGAGGATCTGATGCGCCTCGACATCCCGGCATTCATCATCCCCGGCCGCGACGCCTCGCACGCCACCTCGGCGGCGCGCTATGTGGAGGAATGCCTGCCGCGCGCCGAGTACTGGGACATCGCCGTGGCCGAGCAGACGGAGGAGAACGTGCCGGCGCGGATGCTGGAGTTTCTCGATCGCGCCAGCCACGCCTGAGCCGAACGCAAAGCGCTGCCAAAGCCGATATGCCACAAGCGAGAGGGGTGATATGTACCGGGCCATCTGCACCGCCACCGTCCTGATCGCCGCGAGCATCGCGGCATCCGCCCAGGCTCCCACCACCCAAAGAGGCACCATGAGCACGCTGACGCCCGAGGTCGTGAAGGACCTTGCCCCCACCGGAAAGCTGCGCGCCGCGATCAATCTCGGCAACTCGGTCCTGGCGCAGAAGGATGCCGGCGGCGAGATCAAGGGCGTCACGGCAGATCTCGCGCGCGAGCTTGCCCGCCGCGCCAACGTGCCGCTCGAACTGGTGCCGTTCGAGGCCGCCGGCAAGGTGTTCGAGGCGCTCAAGACCGGCGTGTGGGACATCGCGTTTTTGGCGATCGAGCCGGTGCGCGCCGCCGAGATCGATTTTTCCCCGCCCTACGTGCTCATCGAGGGCACCTACATGGTGCTCAAGGATTCGCCGCTGAAGGCGATCGCCGACGTCGACAAGCCGGGCGTGCGCATCGCGGTCGGGAAAGGCTCGGCCTATGACCTCTACCTGACCCGCACCGTGAAGAACGCGACGCTCGTGCGCGCCCAGACCGGCGGCGGCCGCGCCATGATCGATCTGTTCCTCAACGAGAAGCTCGAGGCGGCGGCCGGCGTGAAACAGCCGCTGGTCGAGTATGCCAAAACCGATCCCAACGTGCGGGTGATGGACGGCCGCTTCATGGAGATCCAGCAGGCCATGGGTACGCCCAAGGGCCGCACGGCGGCGGCCGGCTACCTGCGCACCTTCATCGAAGAGATGAAGGCCTCGGGCTTCGTGGCCGACGCGCTCAAGCGCAGCAATCAGCCCGACGCCGCCGTGGCGCCGCCGGCCACCAATTGAGGCAAAAGTCATCCCGCTCCAAAGAGAGCCGTTCACTCCCGCAATCAAACGCGCTCGGATACTTGGCGGGAAATCGTCGCCGCGTGTCCGCTCGATCGGATCATCAGGAATTTGCCGAACCATACTCTCCGGATATTCCAGAGGCCCTCGATCTCAGTGCCGTCGGCGCTCAGGATGCCTTCGTAGGCGATCGGGTCGTGATAATGCGGGCCTGCCGCTTCGTAGGTCTTGACGAACGCGACCGCGCTGGCCTGCCGGGTTCCCAGCAGCGTCGCGTACAGAGTGTCAGAGGGACACTCCTCGCCGGCGCACGGCTCATGGGTTGCGCCGCTGAGCGAGCTTCCATTCTCGATCAGCGTCGCCACGAACGACACGGACTCCGACCGGTGCGCATAGGTATAGAGGCCGTGCCACACGCCCGTCAGATTCGCTGCGCCCGCTTCAGCCGAATCCGTCATGTCCCGATCATAGACGGGAGCAGGCGAGATCTACCTGCTCACTTGCCCGCCGGCAGCGCCGCCGCTTTCGGCGCCGCGGGCGCGA
>JBJMSU010000050.1:0-17531 GCA_045801465.1 Xanthobacteraceae bacterium
CTGGCGCGCGAAGGTCGACGGCTTGGCCCCCAAGGCCCGCGCCCATGCTTCCATACTTTCGGTCGGCACCCGGCCGAACCCGTTCTCCACCTGCGAAATGAACGTGTAGTACTTGAGGCCGAGCCGTCCGGCGAGTTCGATCTGCGACAAACCCGCGCGGGCTCTCAGCTGCTTCAGCCAGGTCCCCGCCTGTCGCCGCCGCACCTTCGCCTCCGGTGTCGCCTTCGCGAACTGCGTCCGTGGTCGCATCGGCCGAAACCTTCTTGCCTCTGCAGCGTTTCAAGGATACTAAACAATCATATTATGAACTATCAGATGATTATCGCGTGCACCAAAATGCAGAATAGCGCAATTCAGGCATTCGGAGAAGCCTGGTTGACCCGGTATCCGACGGACCGCCGCGGTGGCGGAGATGGGAGAGCAACATGACGATGTATAGCCCAGCCGGACGTGTTGCGCGTCGCAGCGGCCCGTCGGCACTTGGCCCGCAAGTCACGTTCGTGGTGGCTGTCCTGACCTCCTTCGCGGCATTGACTGTGTGCACGATCATGCTGCCGGGAGACTTCGCGTTTCCGCTCACCAGCACGGTGTTGTTTGTCCTGGCGGGCTTGATCGCGCTCATTGCGTGGGGTCGCGGGCCTGCATCCGACCGAGATACCGTGACTTACTGGGACGTGGCCGGCGCCCTCACCTTCATCGGGATTTTCGCCGCCTCCCAGATCGATCCGGATCAGATGTTGCGGGTCGTCGAAGGCAGAAATCGCGAGAATTAAGGCGCGTACCCGTCCGGCACGTCTCATGCGATGTCGGCGGACGCTGCGCGTCTTTCGAATCGGATGAAGATGAGGATTCCATCGTGAACCTGCACCAGAAGCCGAACGATCTCAAGACGCCCGACCCGGAGCATTGGACGGCGCGCGACAGCGCGCAGTCTGCCGGGGACATTCCGATTGCACCGCACCGCTCGCCGGTGGAAGCGGTGGTCTCGGACCTTCGCTCCGACGTGATGCGCGGCTTGAGCCTGAACGAGGCGCAAGCACGGCTCGGCCAGTATGGGCCGAACCTCCTGACGAGCGCGCCGGAGACGCCCTGGTGGAAGCGCCTGCTCGAGCAGTTCGAGAACTTCCTAGTGATCATCCTGCTCATCGCCACCGTCATCTCGATGGTGGAATGGCTGCTGCAGGACCCACGCGAAAGTGCCCTGCCCTATGAGGCGATCGTAATCCTGGCAATCGTCGTGCTCAACGCGCTCCTCGGCTTCATCCAGGAGTCGCGGGCCGAGAAGTCCGTCCGCGCGCTGATGGCCCTTGCGGCCCCGGAGGCGACGGTCATTCGCGACGGCGAGCGCCAGCGCATCGCCACCCATGACATCGTTCCCGGCGACATCCTGCTGGTGGAGGCTGGAGACAAGATTCCGGCCGACGCCCGCGTCACCGAGGAAGCCAATCTCCAGACCGACGAGGCTCCGCTGACCGGGGAGAGCATGCCGGTCGCAAAGGACGCTCGGACGATCGACATGGACGCTGGCATCGGCGACCGCCGCAACATGCTGTACTCCGGCACGATCGCGACCTATGGCCGCGGCCGCGCCATTGTCGTGGCGACCGGAATGGGAACGGAAGTCGGCCGCATCGCGGGCCTGCTCGAAGCAGCCGAGAAAGTACCGACGCCGTTGCAACAAGAGCTCGACCGCACCGGCAAACGCCTCAGCATCATCATGCTGGGCATTTGCGCCGTCGTGTTCGCGACCGGACTGATCACCAGCCCCGTCATGAATCTCAACGCGATCCTCAGCCTTTTTCTGTTCGCCGTGGCGTTGGCGGTCGCGGCCATTCCCGAGGCGCTGCCGGCGATCGTGACGGTGGGCCTGAGCCTCGGCGTGCGACGCATGGCGGCCGCCCACGCCATCGTGCGCAAGCTGCAGGCGGTCGAGACCCTCGGCGCCGCCACCGTGATCTGCTCCGACAAGACCGGCACATTGACACGCAACGAAATGACCGTGCGCGCGATCTTCACCGCCGGCGTCCGCGTCGACATCGGCGGCAGCGGCTACGTGCCCGAGGGCGAGTTCACCATCGAGGGAGCGCCGCTCGCCCAATCGTCGCCCATTTGCGATGCGGTCTGCCAAACGCTGCAGGCAGCGGCGCTCGCCAACGATGCGGCGCTCGCCGAAAACGAGGGGCGCTGGTGCGTGCAGGGCGACCCGACAGAAGGCGCCTTGATCGTCGCAGCGCGCAAGTTCGGCGTTGCCGAAGCCGATTTGGTGCGCTTCCCGCGCATCGCCGAGATTCCCTTCACGTCGGAACGCAAGCGCCACACCACCGTGCATCGCGACCCCGACAATGCCGGCGAGCTGCGCGTGTTCGTCAAGGGTGCGCCGGAGATTCTGCTGGGGAGGTGTCGTTATTTGTGGGTGGACGGCAAGGCTGTCCTGCTCGGCGACGATCACCGCGCGGACCTCGCACGGCGCAACGACGAGCTCGCCGCTCAGGCGCTCCGCACGCTGGCGATCGCTTCGCGCACCGCGGCGACCACCGCATTGGGTCTCGATCCGCAAGCGGTCGCCGACAACCGCATGTCCGATATCGAAGTGCCGGACAGCATCGAGGATGACCTGGTGTTGCTCGGTTTTGTCGGCATGATCGATCCACCACGGTCGGAGGTAAAGGCCGCTGTCGCCACTGCCAAACGGGCGCACATCCGCACCGTGATGATCACCGGCGACCATCCGGCCACGGCCGAGGCAATCGCCCGCGAATTGGCGATCTTCGAGCCGGGGGCGCGGCTCGTAACCGGCGCGGAACTGGCCACCATGAGAGACGCCGAGTTGGATTCGATCGTCGAGCAGGTGCGGGTGTTCGCCCGCGTCGATCCGGAACACAAGCTGCGCATCGTCGAGGCGCTTCAGCGCAAGGGCCATATCGTCGCCATGACGGGCGACGGCATCAACGACGCTCCAGCGCTGAAAACCGCCAATATCGGCGTCGCCATGGGCATCACCGGTACCGACGTATCCAAGGAAGCCGCCGACATGGTGCTGACCGACGACAATTTCGCGAGCATCGTCAGAGCCATCGAGGAAGGCCGTGGGGTCTACGACAATATCCAAAAATACCTGATCTATCTGTTGTCGACGAACTCAGGCGAATTGCTCACGATGTTCGCGGGCGTGATGTTCGCCAGCATGCTCGGCCTGGTCTCGGCGGATTTCGGACTGTTCCTGCCGCTGCTCGCCGCCCAGCTTCTTTGGATCAACCTGATCACCGACGGGCCGCCCGCGCTCGCGCTCGGGATCGACCCCAAGGATCACGACATCATGAAACGACGTCCGCGCCGGCACGGCTCTGGCATCCTCTTGAGAGAGGACTGGATCCGCCTGGCCTGCGTCGGCCTGCTGATGATGGTCGGAACGATCGCCGTGCTCGACGCCTACTATCCGGGTGGGCTCTTCACGCTGTTCGCGAAAGGCACGGGACCGAACGTGGCCGACGAGGCGCACGCGCGCACGATGGCGTTCACGACGCTGATGATGTTCCAGCTCTTCGACGTCTACAACTGCCGCTCGCGCAGGCGGAGCGCCTTCACGGGATTTTTCGAGAACAAGTGGCTGCTCGTCGCCATCGCCTTCTCCCTGGGCACCCACATGCTCGTGGTCTACGTGCCGGCCCTGCAGACCGCGTTCCATACAGCGCCGATGTCGGTCGCCGACTGGCTGATCGCAACCGGCGTCTCGGCCACGCTGCTCATCGCGATGGAGTTGGCGAAAGTGGTACTGCGCAGAGAAGGGCGGGCCGAGCCTGCCACCTTCGCCAAGGCCACTCATGCCAGATCGCCGTCCAGCGCGTGAAGCGCGGCAACGCGGCTGGCCGATCCCGTGAGTGCCAAGTCGCCCGAGCGCACCGGCGTGCGGCTGCGGCGCCGGCCGCGGTTCCGGGCCGACAGCAGCCAGCCGCCGATTCATCAGGCGTTAACACAGTGGCTTTAGCAGGCGTTAATACAGTCGCGACAAAGTGGCTCAAATCGGCACACCGCGTCAGAGTATCCGATGGCCACCGTTCTCATCGTCGACGACGATCCCGTTCAGCGCCGCCTGCTTGAAGCCATGGTCCGCCGGTTCGGCCATGACGCGATCGCCGTCGACGGCGGCGAGGCGGCGGTCGCCGCGTTGACCGGGCGCGAAGCCGCGGTCGACTGCGTGGTGCTCGATCTGGTGATGCCCGATCTCGACGGGCTTGGCGTGCTGGCGCGCATGCGCGAGGCGGGCATTTCGCTTCCCGTTATCGTGCAGACCGCCCACGGCGGCATCGACAACGTGATTTCGGCGATGCGCGCCGGCGCCGCCGACTTCGTGGTGAAGCCAGTCGGGGTCGAACGCCTGCAGGTTTCGCTGCGCAACGCGCTCGCCGCCACCGCGCTCGAGAGCGAGATCCAGCGGCTCAAGCGCAGCCGCGCCGGCACGCTGACGTTCAAGGACATCGTGACGCGCAGCCCGCGCATGCATGCCGTGCTGCGCCAGGCCGAGAAGGCGGCGACTTCCGCGATTCCCGTGCTGATCGAGGGGCAGTCGGGGGTCGGCAAGGAACTGGTCGCGCGCGCCATTCACGGTTGCGGTGAGCGGCGCGCGAAGCCGTTCGTCGCGGTCAACTGCGGCGCCATTCCCGATAACCTCGTCGAATCCCTGCTGTTCGGCCACGAGAAAGGTGCGTTCACCGGCGCGACCGAGCGGCATACGGGAAAATTCGTCGAGGCCTCCGGCGGCACCTTGTTCCTGGACGAGGTCGGCGAGCTCCCTGCCAGCGCGCAGGTCAAGCTCTTACGCGCCATCCAGGAGGGCGAGGTCGAGCCGGTCGGCGCCCGCAAGCCGGTGAAGGTCGATGTCCGGCTGATTTCCGCCACCAACCGCAATCTGATCGCCGATGTGAAGCAGGGCCGGTTTCGCGAAGACCTGTTCTATCGTCTGCATGTGTTTCCGCTCAGCATGCCGCCGCTCGCCGAGCGGCCGGAGGATATTCCCGATCTCGTCCGCCATTTCCTCGCGCGCATCTCGGCCGAGGAAGGAAAGCGCATCCGCGCCGTCACGCCGCAGGCGCTCGCACTGCTGCGCGCCTATGCCTGGCCGGGCAACGTCCGGCAGCTCGAGAATGCAGTCTTCCGCGCCGTCGTGCTGGCCGAAGGCGATGAAATCGGTATCGGCGAGTTTCCACAGATCGAGGCGCAGCTTGCCGGGTACCGCGAGCTGCAGCAGCAGGCGCAGGGTCCGGCTGCTGAAACCGGTGCGACAGAAGTCACTGAGCTTGCAAGCCTGGAACCGGCCGCGCCGCCGCTCGCCTTCGCCGAAGCGGGCCAGCCGATCAGCCTGCCGGGATCTCTCGACCTCCTCGACGCCCAGGGCGACCTCCGCCCGCTCGAAGAGGTGGAAAACGAAATCCTTCGCTTCGCCATCACGCACTACCACGGCCAGATGTCGGAGGTGGCGCGCCGGTTGCGCATCGGCCGCTCCACACTCTACCGCAAGCTGAAGGATCTGGGATTTGCGGAGCCCGCCGGCGCCGAACAGGGCGAAGACGTGGCCTCCGGGTAACAGGGTTTCGGGAAACGCTCCGGTTGCGCCGCGGAACGATTGATTCGGCTGGCGAATTGGAGTGAGTTCGAAGCCAAACTTGTCTAGACTCGGCGCGGCCCGCCCCGACCACGCCCAATTTGCGTTGCGTTATGTCGTGGGGTCGGAGGGAATGAAAGATGCGAGGGCAACGGTTCGAACGGCTTTTGGCTGCGTCCGCGCTGGCCGTCATATTCGCCGCAACCAGCGGTCTTGCGGCTTCGGCCGGCATGACGGAAGAGCGGGCGATCGAAGCGGCCATACCGGTTCCCGAGCCCGCCAACCTTCCGCCACCGACCGCGGCCGACGTGGCGCAATCGCGCGCCGCGTCCGTCCCGGCAGAGGCCGACATCGACGCGCGGATCCCGCTTCCTGAGAGCGCCAACCTGCCTCCGCCCTCGCTGGCAGATGTCGGAGGTCCGGCTACGGGATCGACCGAGGCGAAGGTTCCCGAGAATACTCCGGCCGCCGCGGCTGCGCCGACGGCGACACCCGCCGCGACCGAGGCGCCGGCCAGCAAAGACGTCGCCATCCCGCCGCCCGTTCAGGAAAATCCCGTGACCGTCGCCATGCGGGAACTGGTCGGCAGCAAGCTTTCGCGGTTGGTCGAGCGCAAGAACGACCGCACCGCCGTCGAGACGTTCTACGTAAAGCGGGGATTTGCACCGCTGTGGGTCGAGAACGGGGACGCATCCGCCCGCGCGAAGGCGGCGATCAGTTATCTGGCTTCCGTCGATGCCGAGGGCCTGGATCCGGCCGACTACCCGACTCCAGTCTTCCGCTCCGGCGCCGAGCCCACCTCCATCGCCGAAGCGGACATCAAGATGACCGCCGCCGTGCTGATCTACGCCCGGCACGCCCAGTCTGGCCGCGTGCATTGGACGCGCGTCAGCGCCGACGTCTTCTACGGCCACCAAGCGGCAGAACCCGCCGACGTTCTGGCCAAGATCGCCGATGCAACCGACATCAGCGCCACGCTGGCGAGCTTCAATCCGCCGCACGCCGGATATCAGGCGCTGAAGGCGAAGCTTGCCGAACTGCGTGGCCACAAGGGCGGTTCCGCGGCTGCCCGCATTGGCGACGGACCGCTGCTCAAGCTCGGCATGCACGACAACCGCGTGCCCTTACTGCGCGAGCGGCTGGGCGTGAGCGGCGACGCCAACGATACCACCTACGACAACGACGTCGCCGAGGCGGTCAAGACATTCCAGCAGAAGCACAAGCTCAAAGCGACCGGCACGCTCACCGCCGCGACGCTCGACGCCGTCAATGGGCCGCGTCGCAGCAGTGCTCGCGACATCGACGTCGTTCTCGCCAACATGGAGCGGTGGCGCTGGTTGCCGCGCGAGCTCAGCAATGCCTCGCGCGCCTATGTGGTCCTCAACGTTCCGGACTACACGCTCAGAGTCTATCGCGACAACGCGGTGGTCTGGCAGACCCGCGTGGTGGTCGGGCAGCCGAAAACGCCGACCCCCATCCTCAGCGAGACGATGAAGTACATCACGGTCAATCCGACCTGGAACGTGCCGCCGTCGATCGTCTACAACGAATACCTGCCGGCGCTGCAACAGGATCCGACCGTGCTCGAGCGCATGGGCCTGAGGCTGTCGCAGAACCGCGACGGCAGCGTGCACATCTCGCAGCCGCCGGGCGAGCGCAATGCGCTCGGACGCATCCGCTTCAATTTCCCCAACCGCTTCCTGGTGTATCAACACGACACGCCGGACAAGCACCTGTTCGCCCACGACAGGCGCGCCTACAGCCACGGCTGCATGCGAGTGCAGGACCCGGCGAAGTATGCGGAGGTTCTGCTCGGGATCGCCCGCCCGCAGGACGGCTATACGCAGGACCGCATTCGCAAGATGTTCGGCACCTCCGAGCAGGACATCCAGCTTCCGACGCCAATTCCGGTCCACATCACGTATCAGACCGCCTTCGTGGACGACGCCGGCAAGCTGCAGATCCGCGATGACATCTATGGCCGCGACAGCCGCGTGGTGGCGGCGCTGAAAGGCGAGGAGCGGCGGCTTGCCGACGTGGCGGTGGACCGGCCGAAGCCGAGCTACGGCCGCCCGGCGGTACGTCTGCCTTACGGCAGCAGCCGCCAGGAGTCTTACGCCAGCGGACCGTCGTTCTTCGACATGCTGTTCGGCGCTCCGCCCCGCCCGGCGGCGCCGGTCACTCAGCGGCGAACCTACGCCCGCTAGCTGCGGGGGCGCCGAGCTCGGGAGGAGCGCGCAAGGCTCCTTCCGCGCCGCGCCGGATCAGGACCTATCCCGATCGGAAGCGCGTCCACCGCCAAGCTCGTGTATCCGACTTCGCCGGGGCCGGTGAGCCATTGAGCCGGCCCTTTTTCGCCACACTTCCTCGTTAACCAAAAGCGTGATCGGGGGGGACCGCCCGTAAGGGCGCGTTAACCGATCCTGACAAGACTGCGTTAGCCATCCGCCGCGGCGCGTAAGGGCCTCGGCGATCTGTGTGTCTCGCGACGTCTTAACGGAAGATCGGACGTGCCCGTTCGTCTTGCGCACAGTTCACGCCTGATCTCGGGCCGATCTCGCCTCGGCGGGCTTGCTCTTGCGACGCTGTTCATCCTGTTCGGCTGCACCAGCCTGCAAGACGCCGCCGCCAACGGCGAGACGCGCACCCTCTCGTTCCAGCACACGCATCGGGATGATTCGATCACGGCGACCTTCAAGCGCGACGGCCGCTACGACGAAGACGGCTTGAAGAAGCTCAACTACTTCCTGCGCGACTGGCGCAACGACGAACAGACCAAGATGGACCCGCGGCTGTTCGATATCCTGTGGGAAGTATCCCGCGAGGTCGGCGCCAAGGAACCGATCCACATCATCTCCTCGTATCGTTCGCCGCAGACCAACGCGATGCTGCGTCGGCGCAGTCATGGAGTTGCGCAGTACAGCCAGCACATGCTCGGCAACGCGATCGATTTCTTCATTCCGGGCGTGCCGCTCGAGCAGCTGCGATATGCCGGCCTGCGGCTGCAGCGCGGCGGCGTCGGTTACTATCCGACCTCGGGCTCGCCCTTCGTGCACGTCGACGTCGGCAGCGTCCGTCACTGGCCGCGCATGACCCACGATCAGCTCGCGCGTGTCTTCCCCGACGGCAAGACCGTGCACGTTCCGTCCGACGGAACCCCGTTGAAGAACTATCAGGTCGCGCTGGCGGAGGTTCATCGGCGCGGCGGCACGGCGTCCGAGACGTCGCTCAATGCGGCCCGCAGTGCCGGGATCCAGACCGCCGAGCCCGGCGCGGTCACCCCGGCAGGCGGCCGCAATTTCCTCGCCAAGCTTTTGGGGATCCGATCGGAGGAGGATGAGGACGCCGACACCGCCGCGCCGCGCGGCCGCCAGCCCGCCTCCGCCGCACCGTCGCCCGCGCGCCAGGACGTGGCCGCAGTGCCGATGCCGCGTCCGCGGCCGGCGCGGGCGGGCGGGTTCACTCTGGCGGCGGCCAGCACGTCTGCTGCGCAGACGCCGGCCCACATCATCACTTCGCGAGGCGTCGGCGACAAGACCGGCAACGCCTCTGCCGCCCCGCGCGTCCAGGAGGCTGCTTCGGCGCCGATGCCGGCGAGCCCGGCGGCAGAGCCCGACGCGCCCGAGCCGCGGCTCGCGCTCAGCCCGAGCGGCGAGCGGCTGGCATGGATTCCTGGGCCTGAAGGCCAGTCCTTCCCGCCGCGGCCGCCGCGCGACATCGAGGGCGTGGCCGTGGCTGCCGCCGACACGACGGCGAGCATCACGTCATGGGCCAGCAATCCGGGGCAGAACGATCCGGTCCCGAGCGAGCTTGGGCTCGCTTATGCGGCCAACCAACAAGCCGAGCAGGCCGCATCTCCGGCGGCGGCGCCGATGGGACCGCTGGAGCCGGCCACTCCGAGCAGCGCCGGCAATGCTACCGTCGCGACGCGGAAACCCGCCGCGAATTCGCCGGCGGCGAAAATCGCCCCGCGCATGGATCCCTGGCTGCGCGGCATCGTGATGACGCCGAGCGTGCATCACTCGCTCAGGGTGGCCACCGTCGGCACCCAAGATTCCCGCACCCTGCGCCCGCTCCTGCAGAAGCCGAGAACCACGCTGGCGATGGTGTTCTCGAACGACCCGCTGCTCGGCATCACCTCGGTGCAGTTCAGCGGACCGGCCGTGGCCTTCCTGCCCACCATCAGCTATGCGACCCGCACCGCCGGCCTGAACTGACCGCCACGCCGCAGGATGAGGGAGGCGCGCGACCACGGCCTTGCATGGTCGGCAAGCGATCGTCACAACGACCGCGAGAGAAATTCGCAATCGCGCGGTTCCCTCAGCCGTGGCGGCTCGCCCATCAATCAGCGCTGCAGCGAGCGATTGCCCACCAACGAAGTATCAGCTCAGCATTCCGAGTGCGTGCATATAGGTCTCGAGGATCGCCTCGTGCTCGCGGCGTTCGTCGGCGTCCTGCTTGCGCAAGCGCACGATGGTGCGCAGTGCCTTGGTATCGAACCCGTTGGCCTTCGCCTCCGCGTAGACGTCGCGCACGTCGTCTGCGAGGGCTTTCTTTTCCTCCTCGAGCCGTTCGATGCGCTCGATGAAGGCCTTGAGATGATCCTTGGCGAAACGAGTGGCAGGCTGTTCCTGCACGGCGGCGGCAGTGGCCATCGAGCACTCCTCACGGACGGCGTTGAAGCGTTGATCGTCGCGCAGGTTTCCCGGGCTGCGCTCACGAAATCAAGCCACGACGCCGGTCATCCACAGGAGTGCACAGGCAAAAAATTAATGCTTGTGTGCGGCCTTTTCGAATGCCGCCTGCTGCTCTTTCGAGGTTTCCTTCTGATGCTTCGCCTTCCATTCGTCGTACGGCATGCCGTAGACCGCCTCGCGGCTCTCGTCCTTGCTCATCGCCACGCCTTTTGCATCGGCCGCCTCCTGCATCCAATTGGACAGGCAGTTGCGGCAGAACCCGGCGAGGTTCATCAAGTCGATGTTCTGCACCTCGCTGCGGGCGCGCAGGTGCTCGAGGAGGCGCCGGAACACGGCGGCCTCGAGCTCGGTGCGGGTCTTGTCGTCGAGAGTCATTTGCAAGATCCTTCATGATCGCTGGCTCCAAGATATGGGCGCCCGCCGCTCCATGCCATAGCCAAAAAGAAAGCCCGCCGCCGCTCTGTCATGAGCGGCGGCGGGCTCCTTTCGGGATCCGCTACGCCAGTGTCTTCTTGACCCGCTCGGCCGACATCGGCAGATGCCGCAATCGCTTGCCAGTGAGCTGGAACATGGCATTGGCAATGGCCGGTGCGACGGTCACCACCCCGATTTCGCCCATACCGGTCGGCGGATTGTCGGTGGTGATGATCCGGGTATGGATTTGCGGCACGTCGCTCATTCGCAGCACCGGATAATCATTGAAGTTCGACTGCTGAATGGCCCCGTCCTTCACCGTCAGCTCCTCCAGCAGGGCGGCGCTGAGACCGTAGATCACGGCGCTCTCGAGCTGGGCATGGACGTTGTCGGGCTGGATGACGAGACCGGGATCGACCGCAATCCAGTAATTGTGCACCTTGATCTTGCCGGTGCTGCGGTCGACCGACACCTCGGCGACGCCGGCGGACAGCGTGTCGTGGTAGTCGGCGAAGGCGAGCCCCAAGCCATGGCCGGGCCGCCGACGCGTCCACTCGGACATTTCGGCCACCGCCTTGATGACCGCATTGGCGCGCGGCTTGTCCTTGGTGAGCTCGAGCCTGATCGCCAATGGATCGATGCCTTTCGCCTGCGCGACCTCGTCGAGGAATGCCTCGGCCGCGAATTTGTTGTAGCCGGAGCCGATGCCGCGCCATGCATGCACCCGCATGCCGCGGGTTTCGCGGACGGCTTCGGCCAGGACGTTGGGGATTCCGTAGAACGCCTGATCGAGACCGCGCCAGCCGATGTAGTCCTTGCCGCCGGTCGCCTGGAAGCGTGGCGGAGAAGCCACCGCATCGACGTTCTCCGACACCAGGCGGTGATACCAGCCGACGATGTCGCCCTTGCCATCGAGTCCCGCCTTGAGCACGTGGTGCGTCATCGGGCGCGGGCGTGCCGCGGCGACGTCATCCTCGCGCGTCAATATCAGCTTGACCGGCTTCTTGACGATGTTGGAGATGATGGTCGCCTGGACGGCCGCATCCGGCCAGATGCGCCGGCCGTAGCCGCCGCCGAGTAGCTGCGGATTGATCTTGATCTTGTCCGGCGTGGTCTTGAGCACGCCGGCGATCACCACCGCGGCCAGCGCGTTGAACTGGCTGCCGGTCCAGATTTCGGCCGACTGACCGTCCTCCGCGACCCTGGCGACGCAGTTCATCGGCTCCATTTGGGCATGGTAGCAGTGCTCCGACCAGTAGGTCGCTTCCACGGTCCTGGCGGCGCCGCCGAGAGCCACGGAGGCATCGCCAACCCTGTAAGCGTCCATCGCCTTGGCGTTCGCATCCTGGCCCTGACGGGCGTACTCCTCCTTCGATTTTTCCGAGTCGAACGCCTTGGCGGCCGCGCCGGACGTATCCCATTTGACCTTGAGGGCGTTGCGCCCGGCGCGCGTTGCCTCCACGGTATCGCCGAGCACGGCGACGCCGAACGGCAGCGGCAGGATCTTGGTCACCCCTTTGACGGCCGCGACCTCCGCCATGTTGAGAATCTCCACTTTGGCGCCGTCCAGTGGGGCTTCCAGCACCGAGGCGTAGATCATGTCCGGAACCTGGACGTCGATTCCATAGCGGGCGCTGCCGTTCACCTTCGACGGCACGTCGACGCGCCCGATCTCCTTGCGGCCGATGAGGCGGAAGCGCGCCGGCGTCTTGAGCTCCGCCTCGGCTACCTTGGGCGGTTCGTCCGCAACGGTCGCGAATTTGGCAACCTCGCCGTACGAGATTCGGCGGCCGGATTTTGCGTGCACGACGATGCTGGGCTCGGTCGTCAGCTCCTCGACCGGCACGTTCCACTGCTTCGCGACGCTGTCGAGCAGCACCTTGCGCGCCTGCGCGCCGGCCATTCGCAGCGGCATGTAATAGCCGGGCACGGAGACGCTCGCCGCGGTGATCTGCGCGCCTTTGAACAGCTCATGAGGATTGCCGTAAACTTTCTGATTCGGCGGGGCGAAATCGGTCTTCACCTGCGACCAGTCGGCATCGAGCTCCTCGGCCAGGATGAGCGGCAAGGACGTCAGCACGCCCTGCCCCATCTCGGCCATCGGGCAGAGAATCGTGATCGTGTTGTCGGTGCCAATCGTCACCCATGCATTGAGCTTGGCGCCATCGGCAGCCAAGGCTTCGCCGATTCGCCCGACCAGGCTCCCGCTCAAGCTGAAGGCGAATGTCAGTCCTGCCGCGCCTTTGACGAAGGCACGACGGCTGACGTCCGTGTCGTGCGAGGCGCGTTCGACGTACGTGGTCATGGCTCAGGCCTCCCGGGCAGCGCGCTCGATGGCGCGAACGATGCGCGGGTAGGTCCCGCAACGACAGATGTTGCCGTCCATGTGGGCGATGATCTGCTCGCGCGTCGGATTCCTGGTTGCGGCGAGCAGTTCGGCCGCCTGCATGATCTGCCCCGACTGGCAGTAGCCGCATTGCGGCACCTGCTCGGCGATCCAGGCCTTCTGCAGCGCGTGGCTCGACGAGGGTGACAGCCCTTCGATGGTCGTGACTTTCTTGTCCTTCACCTGCGAGACCGCGGTCTGGCAAGAACGGACGGCCTTGCCGTCGACATGCACCGTGCAGGCGCCGCACAGGCCCGAGCCGCACCCGAACTTCGTTCCCGTGAGCTTCAGGTGCTCGCGCAATACCCAAAGCAGCGGCGTGTCCGGTTCTGCCGTCACGCTCACCGCCTTGTCATTGACCGTTAAGGCAATCGTCATGCGTTTCTCCCGATGATCGCAATTTGCTGCGCGGCGCTGTGGCGCCGGTTCGCGTCAGGATGTGATGGTGTCGTTGAAGCCGGCGAGGGTGCCGGACAGTCCCACTTTGTCCCGTTGAGAACCATTATAGACTGGTTGCGTCGACCTTGGCATCACCCGGCATGGACGTTTCGCCGCGGGAATTTCTCGAAGGACTGTTCCGCGCGGCGGTTGCTGCCGCGCATCCGGCAACCTGTCTGGCGGGACATCTGCCGGAGCTGCCGGGCTCCGGCCGGCTGATCGTTCTCGCCGCCGGCAAAGCCGCAGGCTCGATGACCGAATGGGTGGAGCGCCACTATCAGCGGCAGCTCGGGAACGATCGGATCACCGGCTTGGCCGTCACCCGCAACGGCTATGGGCGGCCGACGCGGCTCGTTCCGGTGGTGGAAGCCGGCCATCCCATGCCCGATGCGGCCGGCCTCGCCGCCACCGATCGCGTGCTCGCGCTCGCCGACACGGCCGGGACAGAGGACCTCGTTCTCGTCCTCATGTCCGGCGGCGCCTCGGCCAATTGGATCGCCCCGGCGCCCGGGCTGACGCTGAGCGAAAAGCGATCCGTGACGCAGGCGCTGCTGCGCTCCGGCGCGACCATCGGCGAGATCAACACGGTGCGTAAGCACCTCTCGCGCATCAAGGGCGGGCGGCTCGTCGCCCGCGCCAGCCCGGCGCGCGTCCTCACCCTTGCCATCTCGGATGTTCCCGGCGACGACCCGGCCGTGATCGGCTCCGGCCCGACGGTGCCGGACCCGACCACCCTTGCTGATGCGCGTGCAATCGTCGCCCAATACGGACTCGCCGTGCCGCAGGCGGTGACGCGCGCGCTGACCGATCCGGCGAACGAGACGCCCAAGCCCAGCGACGCGATCTTCGCCGCGACCGAATTCCGGCTGGTTGCGCGTCCCGCCGACGCGCTCGCGGCCGCCGCAAAGGCGGTGCGGGCGGCCGGCTACGATTGCGTCGTTCTCGGCGATCGTCTCGAGGGCGAAGCCCGCGCCGTCGCCACACTGCATGCCCGTGTCGCCCTCGAGCTTCGGGCAAAGCGCCGCGCCAGCGTCATCCTGTCTGGCGGTGAGCTCACCGTCACGGTGCGTGGCGGCGGGCGCGGCGGTCCCAACCAGGAATACGCACTGGCGCTCGCCGACGCGCTCGGCGGCACGCGCGGGATCGCGGCGCTTGCCTGCGATACCGACGGCACCGACGGCGGCAGCGGCGGCGCCGACGACCCAGCGGGCGCTTACGTCGATTCCACAACCCTTACGCGGGCCGGTGCTCTTGGCCTCGATCCTGCCGCGTTTCTCGCCAACAACGATTCGACTGCATTCTTTGCCGCCGTGGGTGACCTCGTCATGTCGGGCCCGACTTTCACCAACGTCAATGACTTCCGCGCCATTCTCGTTGACACGGCCTGACCGGTTGAGCGAAATCGGGCGCTTTGGGGAATCGCGGTTCTGGATATCATTCCTAGAATGATTGCGCGCTGTTCGCTCTTGGCCGGCATTGTGCTCGCCGCTCTCGCTCAGAGTGCGGGCGCTGATTTTCGTCTGTGCAACAATACGGGCAGCCGCGTCGGCGTGGCGGTCGGCTATAAGGACAACGACGGATGGACCACCGAGGGCTGGTGGAACCTGTCGGCGCGCAGCTGCGAAACGCTGTTACGGGGCGGGCTGGTGGCGCGCTTCTACTATATCTATGCGGTCGATTACGACCGCGGCGGCGAATGGTCGGGCCGGGCCTATATGTGCACCCGAGACAAGGAATTCACCATCCGCGGCACCGAGGATTGCCTCGCCCGCGGATATGAACGGGCGGGCTTCTTCGAAGTTGACACAGGAGAGCAGCGGTCCTGG
Source organism: Xanthobacteraceae bacterium (assembly GCA_045801465.1). Classification (GTDB taxonomy): domain Bacteria; phylum Pseudomonadota; class Alphaproteobacteria; order Rhizobiales; family Xanthobacteraceae; genus DATFWC01. Next base: position 15,361 of record JBJMSU010000050.1, read on the forward strand.
ACCGTGCAGCTCACCGATTCGAGCGAGCCGACACCATCGCGGCCGCTACAGCCATACCCCAGCCCGCTGATTCCGGGCCCGACCGGCGGCCGACCGGCCCCGGGCCCTCCGGTCGCGAGTCAACCGGGTACGCAGGGCCGATGAAACGACTGCGCTTGCGATGGGTCATTCCGGCGTAGCGCAGCACGAGTGATGCGTCGCAGATGCGGGGTCTACGCCAACAGTCCGGGAAACATGATCCCGGGCTAGTACCGCCGATTTGAAGTTCCTAGGGTGCTTGCCGCGAGCTCGTTTAGGAAGTTCAAATCGAAAGCGGTACGAGAATCCAGACTTGCTGGTGTCCCTTTGCTTCCGAAGTTCGTCTCAGAGGCTGCTGCAGTCTACTACGAACTTCGGAAGCGGGGCACCAGCGGTGCATCACTCGCGCACCGCATTCGGGATGATACCGCGATGAGACGTCTGCGCCGGACCAAGATTGTGGCAACGCTCGGTCCGGCCTCGTCGGAGCGGTCGGTCATCAACCAGCTTTTCATGGCCGGCGCCGACGTGTTCCGCATCAACATGAGCCATACGTCGCACGACCGCATGCGCGAGCTCGTCGCCGACATCCGCGCCGTGGAGACCGAGCATGCGCGGCCGATCGGAATCCTGGTCGATCTGCAGGGGCCGAAGCTGCGCATCGGCAGCTTCAAGGACGATGCGGTGACGCTCGCATCGGGCGCCGACTTCGTCTTGGATTCGGATCCCGCGCCCGGCGACATTCATCGCGTTCAGCTGCCGCACCCCGAAATTCTTGCCGCCCTCGAGCCCGGCCACACGCTCCTGCTCGACGACGGCAAGATCCGCCTCCATACGCTGGAGACCACTGAAGATCATGCCCGCACCCAGGTCGACGTCGGCGGCCGGTTGACGGCGCGCAAAGGCGTCAGCCTGCCCGACACGACCATTCCGTTTTCCGCCATGACGGCGAAGGACCGCTCCGACCTCGATGCCGCGCTGGCGACCGGTGTCGACTGGGTTGGCCTCTCGTTTATCCAGCGGCCGGAGGACATTGCCGAAGCCAAGAAAATCGCGCGCGGGCGCGCCGGCGTGCTGTCCAAGATCGAGAAGCCGCAAGCCGTGCACCGTCTCGCCGAGATCATGGACTTCACCGACTCGCTGATGGTCGCGCGCGGCGATCTCGGCGTGGAGATGCCGCTGGAAAAAGTGCCGGGCATTCAGAAGCAGCTCACGCGCGCGGCGCGGCGCGCCGGCAAGCCGGTGGTGGTCGCGACGCAGATGCTGGAATCCATGATCGCAAGCCCGGTTCCGACCCGTGCCGAAGTCTCGGACGTGGCGACGGCCGTGTTCGAAGGCGCGGACGCCGTCATGCTGTCCGCCGAATCGGCCGCCGGAAAATATCCGGTCGAGGCGGTCGCCACGATGAACCGGATCATCGAGGAGGTCGAAAACGATCCGACCTACCGCACCATCATTCAGGCCCAGCGCGCCGAGCCCGAGGCCACCGGCGCCGACGCGATCGCCGCAGCCACGCGGCAGATCGCCGAGACGCTCGATCTTTCGGCAATCGTGTGCTGGACCAGTTCGGGGGCAACCGGATTGCGGCTCGCCCGCGAGCGGCCCAACCCGCCGATCGTCGCCATTTCCCCGAATCTATCCACCGGGCGCAGGTTGTCTCTGGTGTGGGGCGTGCATTGCGTCGTCGCGCAGGATGCGCGCGATCAGGACGACATGATCGACCGCGCCAGCCGCATCACCTGCAAGGAAGGCTTCGCCAAGCCTGGTCAACGCATCATCATCGTCGCCGGCATTCCGCTCGGCACGCCGGGCGCGACCAACATGATCCGCATCGCCTTTCTCGACAGCGAAGCGGCGCAAGGGCTGTAGCCCTCGTCGTCACCGGGCCGGCGCAAAGCGCCGAGACCCGGTGATCCGTCTTTGATGAAAGGATGGATTGCCGGGTCAACCCCCCTAGGCGCTAATATAACGGAGTGCCCGCGATCCTATGGTTCGAGACGCGTCGCTACGAGACGCTCCTCACCATGAGGATCGCTTCGTTAGACCTCATCCTGAGGAGGCGCCGAAGGCGGCGTCTCGAAGGAGAGGTCGTTCACTTTGCCATTCCAGCCTTATGTTAGCGCCTATGGGATCAAGCCCGGCAATGACGGCTA
>JBJMSU010000075.1:0-10817 GCA_045801465.1 Xanthobacteraceae bacterium
CCGAACATCATCGACACCCGTCCGGCGATGAGGTCAGTGACGGCTGGCGGGCTCCCCGGATAGGGCACGTGAACGAGCTTGACGTTCGCGCGCACGCCGATCAGTTCGCTGGAGAGATGGGGAACCGTGCCCACGCCGACCGACGCATAGGTGAGCTCGTCAGGTTTGGACTTTGCGAGCGCGACCAGTTCCTTGACGCTCGAGACGCCCAATGATGGATGTACCGCGAGGATGAGCGGCAGGCCCGTGAGCGGCGTCACCGCCGCGAGATCCTTGGCGAAGTCGAAGCGGAGATTGGAGCTGATCGCCGCATTGGTCAGGTTCGATGACGTGCCGATGTACAGCGTGTAGCCGTCCGGCTGGGCGCGAACGACCGATTCCGCCGCGATACTGCTGCCCGCACCGGGCCGGCTTTCGATCACCACCTGCTGGCCGAGCGTCTGGCTCATGGAGTCACCCACGAGGCGGGCCGTGATATCGGCAGCCGAGCCCGGCGGAAAACCGATGATCAGCCGGAGCGGCCGCGACGGAAAATCGTCGGCGCGCGCCCGCGGCACCGCGGCGAGCGCGGTGAGAGCCAACGCCAAAGCAAAGATGATAACGCGTTGCATGGCCGCCACCCTCCCCTCGCGCTTGCCGTCTTGGTTGTACGAACTCGCCGCGGCTTGGTCGCCAAGCTTACGCGCGGCTCCGGGACGGCTCAATGGCGCTCGCCGCGAGTGAGGCGGCTCGCGCCAAGGGCCAGGTGAGGCCGGCGTCCGGGGCAGACATGTTTCGAGCACGATCTCGGTGCAGACGTTCACGCCTGCTGGCTGGCTTTTCATGCCGGATTGTGTGTACCCACGCCTAAATGTCGTCCTGAGTGTCCAATGACCCCGAAGCGCCGCTTTCAACTCGTTCTGATCAAGCCGTCGCATTACGGCGACGACGGATACGTCATTCGCTGGTGGCGCGCGCTGATCCCGTCGAATTCGCTGGCCGCCGTGTACGGGATTGCCGCGGATTGTGCCGAGCGGCAGGTGCTCGGGCCGGACGTTGCCATCGATATCGAAATGATCGACGAAACCAACGCGCGGATCGACGTGCCGGCGCTCCTTGGCCGCTTTCGGTCACATGGCAATTTCGGATTGGTCGGCGTCGTCGGCGTCCAGTCAAACCAGTATCCCCGTGCCCTCGACATCGCGGCGCCGTTTCGCAAGGCCGGGATCGCGGTCGCCATGGGAGGCTTCCACGTCTCCGGATGCCTGTCGATGCTGGACGGGCGCGCCGTCGAACTGGACGCTTGCCGCGAGATGGGCATTGCCATGTTTGCCGGGGAAGCCGAAGGCCGGCTCGACATCGTGCTGCGCGACGCGGCCGCGGGGCAGCTCGCACCAGTCTACAACTTCATGACGGATCTGACCGGGATCGAGGGCACGCCCGTGCCGTTTCTCCCCAAGCGATACGTGGCGCGCACGCTCGGACTCAACGCAAGCTTCGACGCGGGTCGCGGCTGCCCCTATCAATGTTCGTTTTGCACGATCATCAACGTGCAGGGCCGTACCTCGCGCTATCGTTCGGCCGACGACATCGAACATCTCGTGCGCCTCAATTGGGCGCAGGGCATCCATCGATTTTTCATCACCGACGATAATTTTGCGCGCAACAGAGAATGGGAGGCGATCCTCGATCGCCTGATCCGACTGCGCGAGGAAGCAGGCATCCCTCTCGGGCTGATGATCCAAGTCGACACGCTGTGCCACAAAATCCCGAACTTCATCGACAAGGCGAAACGCGCCGGCGTCAGCCGGGTGTTCATTGGATTGGAGAACGTCAATCCGGACAATCTTGCAGCGGCCAAGAAGCGGCAGAACAAGATCACCGAATACCGCAAGATGCTGCTCGCCTGGAAGGCACACGGCATCATTACCGTTGCCGGCTATATCCTCGGCTTTCCGGCCGATACACCCGACAGCATCAGGCGTGACATCGCGATCATCCAAAGGGAGCTGCCGCTCGATATCGTCGAATTCTTCTGCCTCACTCCGCTGCCCGGTTCGGAGGATCATCAGGTCCTGTGGAAGAACGGCGTCGCGATGGAACCGGACCTCAACGTCTATGACGTGGAGCATGTCTGCGCGGCTCACGCCAATATGAGCAAGGCGGAATGGGAGGCGATCTATCGCGAAGCCTGGTCGCTGTACTACACCCCGGAGCACATGAAGACGCTGATGCGCCGCGCGGCGGCGACCGGCGTCCCGACGGGCAGCCTCCTCAAGCTGTTGGTCTCGTTTGCGACCACGGTTCGTCTCGAGAACGTGCACCCGCTCCAGAGCGGCATCCTTCGCTTGAAGCATCCCTCGGAACGCCGGCCCGGGCTGCCGCGCGAACGCGTCTGGATCTTTTGGCCGCGCTTCGTCTGGGAGACCCTCTACAAGCACGCCGTTTTGGCAGGCATGATCGCGCGGCTTTTTATGTTGAAGATATCCATCGCGCGCGATCCCGACGCGCGGGCCTATACGGATCGGGCACTCACGCCGGTCGGCGATGACGATGATGCAAGCCTGGACCTGCTGACCAAGACGGCGGGAGCAAGCGCCGCGATCGCGCATGTCAGACGGGTCGCGGAGTTGACGAGCGCCCGTTCCGGCGAACGCCTGCCCGGCGTTGCTCCGAGGTTGCCACTGGTTCGCCGGCAAGAACCGGCGCCACTCAAGGGACCGCCGGCGCCAAGCCGCATCCAGTGACGAGCCAGCGAGGGTCACGCATGACGGACTTCAAGATCGGCCGCGCCAGCATCACCCGCGTCGAGGAGGTCTATGGCCCGACCTATCCGGCGACCCAGATTTTTCCCGATCTCAGCGAGAACATCGTTGCCGAGCACGCGCACTGGATCGCGCCCGACCACTACGAGGCGTCAACCGGCCTGATCAAGCTCAGTGTGCACAGTTGGCTGTTGCAGATCGGCAGGCAGAAGATTCTCATCGACGCGTGCTGCGGCAATCAGAAAGACAAGCCCGGGCGGCCGTTCTGGCACATGATGAATACGCCTTACCTCGACCGCCTTAAGGCCGCCGGTGCCCGTCCGGACGAGATCGATCTCGTCATGTGCACGCACCTGCATCACGACCACGTCGGCTGGAACACGCAGCTCAGGGACGGAACCTGGGTGCCGACGTTTCCCAACGCGCGTTACGTCTTCTCCAAGCCCGACTTCGAATATTATCTGAAGCTCGATGCCGATCCGAAGGAAGGTCCGGCCGAGCTGGGCACCTTTCGCGAATGCGTGCTCCCGATCGTCGAAGCAGGGCGTGCCGATCTCGTCACCGGGCCGCACCGTCTCAACGACTCTTTCGAGATCATGCCGGCGCCGGGCCATTCGGCCGGGCATGTCGTGTTCTGGCTCGAAAACCAAGGCGAACGCGCCGTCTTCATCGGCGACGTGTGGCATCACCTGCTGCAGGTCTATTACCCGCACTGGAACTTTCCCAAGAACTCCGATGCCGATCAGGCGCGCGCAAGCCGCCGCATGGTGCTCGAACATTGCGCCGCGACCGGAGCGCTGGTGCTGCCGGCCCACGTCGGCGCGCCGTTCGCCGGGCACATTGATGCGACCGCTGACGGATTCGCGCCGCGCTTTCCGTGAGCCGACATATGGCTAAGGCATTTTGCTCGCGTTGACACTCGTCATTGCCGCGCTTGACCCCCGCATGACGAGTCAGAGATCCAAGGCATCAGGCCACCAGCGCGATCAGTTCGCGCATGTCGGTCTGCCGCTCCAGGGCGGCGACCCATTCCACCGCACGTTTGGCGCGATCAGCCCCGATCACCGGCGCGGCGTTGGCCAGGAACTTGGACTCGATCTGCTCGTCGCTCATCGGGTTCTCGGCGGTGCCGGTCGCGTGCGCGATATGGGCTTCGTGGCGTTGATCGCCCACGACGATCGAGGCACAGGCTTCGTCCCGGCGCAACGACGGGTCGGCGATCGGCTTCACCTTGCGCCGCAGCGCCACGATCGCCGGATCGGTTGCCTTGGCGTCGGCGAATTGCGCGATACCGGCGGCGCCGTCGATCAGCGCCACCGCGGCGGCATGCAGCGTGCTGAATTTTGATTGCAGGCCGGTCGCCGGCTCGCGCACGCCGGTGATGGACAGAACCAGCGGATGCACCCGCAGCCCGATTTCGCCGACCTTCGCCGGATCGATGGGCTGGCGATTGCGGATCGCGATCACGGCGTCGATCAGCGGATGCAGCACCACGCCGCACGCATAGGGCTTGTGGCCGTTGCTCTCGATGACCCAGCCGTTTCCGAGATCCTCCGTCAGCCGCTCCGGCTCGGCGACATCGCTGTAGATGCGGCAGAACCCCTTCTCGCCTTCGATGATCTCCTGCGTACTATCGAACCCGCGCTCGGCCAGCAGCGCCGCCAGCACGCCGTTCGCGGCGGCCTTCCCGGCGTGGAACGACTTGCACATGGTGCCGCGGTTCTGCTGCATGCCGCCGGCCTGCGTTGTGGCGATGCCCAGGCAAAAGGCGAGCCGCTGCGGATCGAGGCCGAGGAGCTTGCCGGCGGCGGCGCCGGCCGCGATGGTGCCGAGGGTGCCGGTCAAATGCCAGCCGCCCTTGTGATGGCCGGGCGCGGTGCGCCCGCTGCGCACGCCGGCCTCGAAGCCCACCGCGTAGGCCAGCATGAAATCGGACCCGTTGACCGGCGAGCGCTCGGCGAGCGCGAACAGCGCGCCGAGCACCGGCGAGCTCGTGTGCAGCACCACGCCGCCCATGTGGGTGTCATCGTAGTCGAGCACGTGACCCATCTGGCCGTTGGCCAGCGGCGCGTCGAGCAGGCCGAGCTTGAGGCTGCGGCCGAACACGGTCGCCTGTGGCCGGCCGGACGTCTCGTGCAGGACGTCGAGCAGCGTGGTGATGGTCTTGTGCCCGCTCCCCGCCAGCGCACAACCGATCCAATCGAGCACCCCGCGGCGGGCCGCGCGCACCGCCGCGGCCGAGAGGTCGCCGAATCCCGCCGCCGCGAGATCCGCACAGAACGTCTTGGTCAGCGTCGCGGCGTCGCTGTTGAGATTCTGGTCCATGATCTGGCTATTGGGGTTGGATGCCGGCGTCGCGTATGACCTTGCTCCATCGCGCCACCTCCGCCTTGATCCAGTCGCTCGCCCCCTCCGGTGTGCCGCCGACCGGCTCGTAGCCCTGCAGCCGCATTTTTTCGACGAGCTCGCTCGATGTGAGCGCACGATTGGCTTCGGCGTTGAGCCGTACGACCGCGCCCTTGGGCGTACCGGCCGGTACCGCCAAGCCGTACCAACCGACGGCTTCGTATCCGGGCAGGATTTCCCCCAGCGCCGGCAACTCCGGCGCCAGGGCGGAGCGTTTGGCCGAGGTGACCGCGAGCGCGCGGAGCTGGCCGGATTTTGCCAGCGGCAGCACATTGGCGGCGGGCGCAAACATGATCTGCACCTGGCCGCCGATGAGGTCGGTGAGCGCGGGTCCCGAGCCGCGGTAGGGCACGTGCAGAATGTCGACGCCCGCCATGGTCTTGAAGAATTCGGCAGCGAGATGGATGGTCGAGCCGACGCCGGCCGAGCCGTAGGTGAGCCTGCCCGGCTCGGCCTTGGCGGCCGCGATCAAGTCCGCAATTGAGTGCAGTGGCACGCTTGGATTGACCACAACGACGTAGATCCCTGAGACCGCGATGCTGACGCCGGCGAAATCGCGCACCGGGTCGAACGCCAGCTTGCGGTAAAGGCCGGCATCGCCGTAAAGCCGCTATGGGCAAGCAGCACGGTATAGCCGTCGGCCGGCGCCTGTGCGGCTGCGTCCATGCCGACCACGCCGCCGGCTCCGGCCCGGTTGTCGATCACCACCGGCTTGCCCAGCCCCTTGCTGATCGGATCGCTCAAGAGCCGTGCCACCGCATCGACCGCCCCGCCCGCGGCGAACGGCACGATGAGGCGGATCGACTGGGACGGATAGTCGTGGGCGGCCGCGGGAGCGGCGCACAAAAGCGCGCACAACAGAAGGACGCACCGCATGTTCTCTCCCCGCGGCGAACGAATGCGGCAGGCTATCCCAGTCTCGCCTCGACGTGGAAGGCAGGCGCCCAAGCATCACCCCTGCCCGATTTTCAAAAATGAGGGCGGGCTACCCTGCCGTGCTGCCAACCCGGGTGCAGAATCCTCGCGCCTCTTGGGCAGGCGGAAAACCGAGCGAGACGGCAATTCAGGAGCGTTCGGTACACGATTGATTTACTGCCGAACCCTATGGTGAAGGGGTGCCAATCTTGGAGGCCGTGTTGGGCGCCCTGAGCCAAGAATCTCTCATCACCGAAGTCGAGCAGGCCATCGGCTCCGGCTCGGACAGCGGGCGCGTCGAAATGCTTCGCCGCGTGACGGATTTGTTCATCGGCCATGCCGAGACCCTGCAGGACGACGGGATTGACCTGTTCGACGACGTGATCGGCCGGCTTTCGACCGTGATGGAGGAGGCGGTGCGGGCTGAGCTCGCAAACCGCTTGGCGCCGGTCGCCAACGCGCCGAAGAACGTGATGAAGTCGCTCGCCGGCGACGACAGCATCAAAGTTGCCGCTCCGGTCCTGGCGCAATCCACTCGCCTCGACGATGCCGACCTGGTCGAGATTGCCAACAGCAAGGGGCAGGAACACCTCCTGGCCCTTTCGACACGGAAATCCTTGAGCGAAATCGTCACCGACATCCTGGTCGAGCGCGGGAACAACAAGGTCGTGCATTCGGTGGCGTCGAACCAGGGCGCGCGACTCTCCGAGCGGTCCTTCAGCACCATCATCGTAAAGGCGGAAACCGACGACCTCCTCGCCGGCGCGGTCGGGCTCCGTCAGGATATTTCGCCAACGCACCTCGAACAGTTGCTGCGAAAAGCGTCCGACGTGGCGCGCGAGAAGCTCATGGCCGCGATGCCCAATAGGGGCGGCGCGATCGGTGACATTCTCGCCAAGCTCGCCGACGAGCTGAACAAGAAGCGCATGCTGGATTACGAGCCGGCGCGCAAGCTGGTCGCGCAGATGCAGCGGCAGGGACAGCTCGGAGAGGAGCAGGTCGGCAACTTTGCCAATGCGGGCAATTTCCTGGAGACCGTTGCAGCGCTTTCCGCCATATCGGGCATTCCGATACAAAGGGTGGAGCGGGCGCTCCGCGACAGCCGGCCGGACATGCTGTTCATGGTCGTCAAGGCAATCGGCTTCAAGTGGCACACCGCCAAATCCGTCTACCTGCTGCAGAGCGAATGGCGCAGGGTCTCGCAAGAGGAGCTCGACACCGCCCGTCGTGGCTTCCTCCAGCTTCAGGCAGCAACCGCCCAGCGGATCGTCGCGTTCCTGAAGGCGCGCGAAGCTATTTCCAAACGCTCGTAAATCGTCTGAAATCGAACACGCCGTTTCAATCCTGAACCGTCCGCCAACGCGGCTATCGGTGCTTTTCGACGCATGCTAGACGGGCTTTCCGCCGTCTCTGCGGTCCGTGTCGCAAGAGCGGATGCGGCACGGTGAGCGTAGAAAGCGCGTCTGAATGAGTAATGATATCCGGGACTGCCTGCCGCCCGACCGGCATCCGCGCAAGCCGCGCGTTGTTCTGCCCAAGGCCTCGATCGACACCCACGTCCACGTCTTCGAGCCTGGCTATCCCCTCTCTCCGGGGCGCGGATACAATCCGCCCGACTCCACGCTCGCCGACCTCAAGCACCTGCACGCCACCCTCGGCATCGAGCGGGTGGTGTTCACGCAGCCCTCCGTCTACGGCACCGACAATTCCGCCATCCTCGACGCCATGGCGGCGCTCAATGCCGAGACGGCGAACCGGGCACGGGCCGTGGTGGCGATCACGCTGGCCATCACGGACGCCGAACTCGCCGCCTTCGACGCGGCCGGCGTGCGCGGCGTGCGGCTCAATACCGACAACAAGGGCGGCATGCCGATCGAGATGGACGAGATCCCTAAGCTCGTCGCCCGCATCCGGCCGTTCGGCTGGCACATCGAGTTCCTGTTTCCCGGCAACGACATTATCGAGCTGATGCCGGTCTTCAGGTCGCTCACCGTGCCGATGTCGATCGCCCACTTCGCCTATCAGGCGGCGACGGCCGGGGTGGCGGCGCGCGGATTTCAGGCGCTGCTGGAATTGATGCGAGAGGGCAATACGTGGATCAAGATTTCCGGCGCCAACCGCGTGAGCGCGACCGACCTGCCGCCCTATGACGACGTGCAGCCGATGGCGCGCGCCCTGATCGAAGCCGCGCCCGAGCGCATCATGTGGGGCACCGACTGGCCGCATCCCAACAAATACGCGGTCAATCCCAATGACGGCGATCTCGTCGATGCTTTCGGCGATTGGGTGAGCGACCACACCATGCGGCGCAAGATCATGGTCGACACGCCCGCGGCGTTCTATCGGTTTTGACGTCGGGCAGCTTGGGGAAGGACGCCATGCGGACAAAGCTGATCGTCAGTGCGTTGGCCGGCGTGATGGCATGGGCCGGCCCGGCGTTCGGCCAGGAGTGGCCCACCCGGCCCATCACCATGGTGGTCGCCTACCTGGCGGGTGGCCCGGTCGATACGGTCGCCCGCGTCGTGGCGTCGCGGCTGAGCGAAGTCTTAAGCCAGCAGGTGGTCATCGAGAACGTCGGCGGCGCCGGCGGCATGACCGGCGCGAGCCGCGTCGCCAAAGCCACCCCGGACGGCTACTACCTTCTGTTCGGCGGCCTCGCTAACCTTGCCCAGAACCAAGTCCTGTACAAAAAGCCGCTCTACAATTCCGCAACCGACTTCGAGCCCGTGGCCCTGCTCACGGATTCGCCGCGCGTGCTGATCACGCGCAAGGACCTGCCGGTCAATACGCTTGCCGAGTTCATGGCCTATGCCAAGGCCAACCAAGCCAAGATGCAATACTCCTCGGCGGGCGCCGGGTCGGGCGCGCATGTCTGCGCCGTGCTGCTCGATCAGGTGATGGGAACGCAGATCGCCCACGTGCCTTATCGCGGCGCCGGTCCGGCCATGCAGGATCTCATGGCCGGCCGGATCGATTTCACCTGCGAGCAGATTTCGACCGCTTTCCCGCAGATCGAGGCCGGCACCGTGAAAGGGATCGCGATCCTCGGTCTCGACCGCGTCCCCGTAATGCCCAAGCTGCCGACCGCGCACGAGCAAGGACTGTTCGAGTTCGACTGCAGTGCCTGGAGCGCGCTGGCCTTTCCGAAGGGCACGCCGCAGGCGATCGTCCGTCGCCTCGCCCAGGCCGCCAGCAAGGCGCTGGATACGCCGTCGGTTCGCGAGCGGCTCGAAGCCGTCGGCGTGACCATTGTTCCGCCGGAGCGCCGGAGCCCCGAATATCTGGCCAGGTTCATCCCGCACGAGATCGAGAAGTGGACGGCGCCGATCAAGGCGAGCGGCGTGCAGATGGATTGAGCCCCGGCGGCCAGCACCTACGACGTGCCGAGCGCGAGGTAACGAGAACAACACTTGCTCCAAGATTTTGGCTACCAAGAGAAATCGGCCGGCGCTACCATGACCTATGCAGTTGCGGAAGGCGGATACAATATCCGTTCCACCTGAGGGATACGCCATGCTCAAGGAATACCACTACGACCATCTCATTCGTTGGCCGCGCGGCGAGCGCGCCGCCGTTTTTTTGACCTTCGACTTCCAAGGCGGCGAAGACGTGAAGCCGGATAAGAACGGCATTCTGAACTACGAAATGTGGAGCCAGGGCGAATATGGTCCCCACCACGCAATTTATCGACTGCTGCGGATTTTGCAGGAAGAGAACATCAAGGCAACTTTCCTGACCTGCGGCGCGATCGCGGAGCGGTTTCCGGAGGCGGTGCAGGCAATCCTCGACGGCGGCCATGTGGTGGAAGGCCACGGCTACAATCACGAGATCGCCCGTTACCTGCCGCGCGATGAGGAAGATCAGGTGATGAAGAAGACCATCGCCATGATCCAGAACCGCACCGGACGGCGCTGTTATGGTTGGCGCTCGTGCACCCAGAGCACGAACACTATCGAGCTCCTGATCGACAACGGCTTCGTGTTCAACACCAACTGCTTCCACGAGGAGCTGCCGTTCCTCTGGGAGAAGCACGGCAAGCTCTTGGTCGAGCTCCCGCGGCAGCCGTTCGGCGACGGCACGCTGTTCGGCCACCGCCATGGCGAATACGGCAATCCGCATCACGGGCTCGAGACCTGGAAGGCCTATTTCGACGAACTCTATTCGGAGAGCAGCGCGGAACACCCGAAATATATCCCGTTCACGATGCATCCCTATATTATCGGCCGGCCCGGCCGGACGCTGGCGCTGCGCGGCATCATCCAGCACATGAAGAAGGCGGGAAATCTCTGGTTCGCCACCGGTATCGAGCTCGCCGAGTGGTGCCTCGATAATGTCTTCCAGGCTGAATGCCAGAAGCTTCGCGCATCCGCCGGATGATGTGAACGACCACGCACGATCAAGCGGTCGTCGGACGACTGCGGCAGTGACTGCGGCGCGCGCGGCCGGTCACCTGTTCATTTCTGCAACCGGCGGGAATTGACCGGCGCCTAGCGCATCAGCGCACTCTGGATCGGGTCGAGGATTGCTCGAGCAAGCGGGGGCATCCCGTCAAAGATCCGACGAGGAAAGCAATGGGCAAAGTAAGAACGGGTGGCGTTGCGGTCGGGATTGCTGCGGCAATCGTGCTGTCGGCTGTGCCGACGCACGCTCAACCGGTCGCCGATTTCTATCGCGGCAAGATATTGCGCATGCTCATCGGCTACGGCCCGGGCGGGGGCTATGACATCTACGGAAGGCTCGTGGCCGAGTTTC
>JBJMSU010000082.1:0-8446 GCA_045801465.1 Xanthobacteraceae bacterium
CCGCGTCGCGTTGCGCGACATAGCGGCCGTTGACGTAAGAAATACGCGACATTCAGATCAGCTGATGCCCAAGGCCTTGAGCTTGCGGTGAAGGGCGGAGCGCTCCATGCCGACGAACTCGGCGGTGCGCGAGATGTTGCCGCCGAACCGGCTGATCTGCGCCAGCAGGTATTCACGCTCGAACACCTCGCGCGCGTCGCGCAACGGCAACCCCATGAGCTGCTCGCCGCCGCCGCCGTTGGGCATGGCCGGCACCATGGCGCCGACCTCCTGCGGCAGCATGCTGGCGCTGATCACCGCATCGGCATCGCCGCCGGCGAGAATCATCAGGCGTTCGACGTTGTTGCGCAGCTGGCGCACGTTGCCGGGCCAGTCGTGCGATTGCAGCACGGCGACCGCGTCGGCGCCCACCTTGCGCTTCGGCAGCCCGGTCGTGTGCGAAATGTGGTCCATAAAATACTCGATGAGCTCGGGGATGTCCTCGCGCCGCTCCGCCAGCGGCGGCACCCGGATCGGCACCACCGAGAGGCGGTGGAACAGATCCTCGCGGAACTTGCCGGCGGCGATTTCCGCCTCGAGGTTGCGCGCGGTCGACGACACGATGCGCACGTCGACGGAAATCTTCTTGGTGCCGCCGACGCGGGTGAAGGTCTGGTCCACCAGCACGCGCAATATCTTGTTCTGCGTCTCGCGCGGCATGTCGGCGATCTCGTCGATGAACAGGGTGCCGCCGTCGGCCTCTTCCAGCGCGCCCGCCTTGCGTCCTTGCGATCCGTTCGACGCCTCAACCCCGAACAGCTCCGGCTCCATGCGCTCGGGCGTGATCGCCGCCGCATTGATGACCACGAACGGACCGTTGTGGCGCGCCGACAGGGCATGGATGCTGCGCGCCGCCAGCTCCTTGCCGGCGCCGGACGGGCCGACGATCAGGATGCGGCTGTTGGTCGGCGCGACCTTTTCGATGGTCTGACGCAGCTGGTTGACAGTCGAGGAGTGCCCGACCAGCGAGGTCGGCAGCGGCGACCACTGCTTGAGCTCCTTGACCTCGCGCTTGAGCCGGGAATTCTCCAGCGCGCGGTCGGCGATCAGCACCAGGCGGTCGGCCTTGAACGGCTTCTCGATGAAGTCATAGGCCCCGCGCTTGATGGCCGACACGGCGGTCTCGATATTGCCATGGCCGGAAATCATGACCACCGGCAGGTCGCCGTGCTCGCTCTTCATGGCATCGAGCAGCTGCAAGCCGTCGAGCCGGCTGCCCTGCAGCCAGATGTCGAGGAACACCAGGCTCGGTCGCCGCGTCGTCACTGCGGCAAGCGCCTCGTCGCTGTCGCGCGCCGTGCGCGTGCCGTAACCTTCGTCCTGCAGGATGCCCGCGACCAGCTCGCGGATATCTGCTTCATCGTCGACGATGAGAATATCGGTCGCCGCCATTTGACTTATCTTTCGCTTGCCACCAGGCGCATCCTGAGCTCCGCCTCGCCCGCGCCGGGTGCTTTCGAATTGTCCTTTGTCCCCTCAGACTCCAGGTACTCGCCACTCATGATCTCTGCTGCCGCAAACCGCAGGCGCATCCACGCCCCGCGTCCTCCATTGGCCACGTCGGGCGCGTCGAACAGTTCGAGCTTGCCCCCGTGCTCCTCGAGAATCTTGCCGACGATCGCGAGCCCGAGTCCGGTCCCCTTCTCGCGCGTCGTGACATAGGGCTCGAGCAGGCGGTTTCGGTTTTCCTTCGGCAGGCCGGGCCCGTTGTCGATCACGTCGATGACGATATCGCTGCCGTCGCGCCCTGCCCGCACCTGAATGCGGCCGCGTTCCGTCGACGCGCCGCCGCTGATCGCCTCGGCGGCGTTCTTGATGATGTTGGTGAGCGCCTGCGAGATGAGCCGGCGGTCGAACCGGGCCGGGATCGCCTCATCGCCGGTCTCGAACTCGATATCGATGTCCTGGTGGCCGACCCGCATCATGAAGACGACCTGGCGCACCGTCTCGGCGACGTCCTCGGCGGCAATCACCGGCTTCGGCATGCGGGCGAAACGGGAGAACTCGTCGACCATGCGCTTGATGTCGTCGACCTGGCGCACGATCGTGTCGGTGCATTGCTCGAAGATGACCTTGTCCTCCTTGATCGCATTGCCGTACTTGCGGCGGAGGCGCTCGGCCGAGAGCTGGATCGGGGTGAGCGGATTCTTGATTTCGTGCGCAATCCGGCGGGCAATGTCGGCCCACGCCGAGGAGCGCTGGGCGGTGACCAGATCGGTGATGTCGTCGAGCGTGATGACGTAGCCGTGGTCGCTCTCGCCCGCACGCTCGCTGGTGACGCGGATCGAGAGATTGCGCTCGCGGCCGTTGCGATTGATGGTGATCTGGCCCTGGACCAGGCGATGCGCTCCCGTCCGCGCCTCGTCCAGCAGCGTGATCAGCTCGGGAAGAACGGCGGCGAGCGGCTGGCTCAAGCTTTGCGCTTCGGTATGGCCGATGAGCTTCTCGGCCGAGCGGTTGAGAAGGCTGATGCGTCCGTCGGGATTGACGCCGATCACGCCGGCGCTCGCTCCCGCGAGCACCGCCTCGGTGAACCGTCGCCGGCTGTCGATGACGTCGTGGGCACGGATGAGATCGTCGTGCTGGGTGCGCAGCTCCTGCGTCATCTTGTTGAAGGTTTCGCCGAGATGCGCGAGATCGCCTTCCGACTCGCGCACCGGCACCTGAACGTAGAGATTGCCGGTCGAGACCTGGTTGGCGGCCCCGATCAGGCGGCGGATCGGCGCCACCAGGGTGCCGGCGAAATGGATGCCGATCCACGCCGCCGACAACAGGCAGATCAGGGCGATCACGGTGAACATCAGCCCGAACGCGATCTGCACGTTGATCCGGCGTGCGTCGAGGTTGGCATATTCGAGAACCCCGGCCTCGGTCACCCGCAACTGCTCGATCACCCGCGGATTGAGCGGGCGGGCGACGTAAAGATACGTATCGTCATACGAGCGCAGCTTGATGATCGCGGCCACGTAATCGGCATTGGGCAGCAGCGCGATCTGCGGCTCGCTGTCCCCCACCTCCCCCAGCGCCTCCTTGGACGGTCCGCGGAAATCGCGCGAAAAGCCGAGGTCCACCCGCTCGACCACGGAGAGATCGCCGGCGATCATCAGCGCGGCCGGCAACCCGCGGATCGACGCTTGCGCTCGCAGGAATTGGCGGAAGCGCTCGCGGTCGGTATCGAACATCGGCTTGGCGCGCGCCAGATCGACCGACATCGCCATGATGTCGCCGCGCACCGTCTGCGCGTGCTCGCGCACGTAAGCCTGGGCGACGCTCAGCGAGTTCTCGATGACGGCGCGGGTACGGGTCGAGAACCAGCGATCGAGGGCACGGTCGATGGTGAGACTGGCGACGACCGCCAGCAGAATGGCCGGGACCGCCGCCATGACGGAAAACAGGCCGACGATCCGCACGTGGAGCCGGGCACCGGCCTGCCCGCGCCGCCGCGCCAGGATGACGTGCCAGACCTCGCGCGCGATCAGCCCGAGCAGCACCAGGACCGTGACCGCGTTGACGAGCAGGATCGGGATCACGACCTCGTTGGTCGGCTCGACCGGGGTGAGATTGTTGAAGATGAGGAAGGTGACGAGCGCCGAGAGCAGCGCAACCGCGACCGTCACCGGCCCGAGCACACCCCTCGCCAACCTGCGCACCGGACCTGCCGGAGCGGCGGCGTCCGCAACGGCGACCTCATCGACGCTGGTCATGAACCCCCAAACCGGAAAAACGGAAACAAGAACGCTCGAACTGATGCTTTTCTACAACAATGTTGCCCGATTGCGACAATTCCGCGGCGTCCATCCTCGGATCGTGGCCTGCCCAAAAAATATCCACTACCCTGCAGGTTCTCAACGATTTACGCCGGAGGTCGGGCTGGACGGCTGGAATGGGGTACCGTTGGCCGTCGCGACCCATGCGACCATCGCCGGGCAGGAGGCGAAACGCGCCGAAACCGGCCTCGACCTCGACCGCGCGTGCTATCGTCGGGTGGAGGCGACATTCCGTTGAGGGCAATGATGAAGAAGACGATCTTGGCGGCTGCGCTGTTGCTGTCGGCCGGCATGGCGTGCGCGCAGGCGCAGGTCTATCCGTCGCGTCCGGTCACGCTCATCGTGCCCTACCCGGCCGGAGGGCCGACCGACCAGCTCGCCCGGGTGGTCGCGCCGAAATTTTCCGCCAAGCTCGGGCAGAACTTCATCGTCGAGAACGTGAGCGGCGGCGGCACGACCATCGCCACCGCGCGTGTCGCGCGCGCGGCGCCTGATGGCTACACGCTGCTCCTGCACAATCTGCAGATCTCGGCAAACGTGTCGCTCTATCCCAAGCTGTCCTTCGACACCGAGAAGGATCTCACCGCCGTCGCCATGATCAACAACAACCCGCTGGTGCTGGTCGGGCGCAAGTCGCTTGCCGCCAACTCGCTCGCCGAACTGGCCGCCTGGATGAAGACCACGACCGCCAAGATGGCGCATCCGGGCACGGGCAGTACCGGACACCTCAGCACCTTCCTGCTGGCCCAGGCAATGGACGTCAAAGTCGATCACATCCCTTATCGCGGCGCGGCGCCGGCGCTGCAGGACATCATCGGCGGCCATGTGGACTTGTTCTTCGCCACGCCGCAGTCGGTGGTCGAGCAGATCGCGTCCGGACAGATGAAGGCCTATGGCATCACGTCGAAGGAACGCTCGAAGCTGCTCCCCGACGTGCCGAGCTTCGTGCAGGAGTTCGGCCCGAAACTGGAGATCCTCTATTGGCACGCGCTGTTCGCGCCGGCCGGCACGCCGGCGCCGATCATCGCCGCGCTCAATGGCGTATTGCTGGATGCGATGGACGACCCGGCCATCGTGAAATCGTGGGCGGAAACCGGGGTCACCCCCTTCCCGAAGGAACAGCGCTCGCCGGAGGCCGCTCAGGCCATGCTGAAAGCTGAGATCCAGCACTGGGGCCAGGTCGTCCGCGACAACAAGATCGAAGCGCCGACGCAGTAGCCTCATCCAACAGCGATTCGCACGCGCGGCCGAGGCGGCAGAGGCTGGCTGCGCGTTGCGCAAATTTGACGGCGGGGGCTGAGGCGCGCATGGGCTCACGTCCTGTGATATAACGGCGCCGAACAATGGCGCGCGAGGCGGCGACTAACCATGCGAGGGGCGGTGCGGAGCATCCCATTCACCAGATCGTTCCAGTTTGGAGGTACGATGAGGCGTTCTGCACGGCTGTCGCTGCTCTGCGTCTATGCCGCCATTCTCGGTGGCGCGACTGCTTTCACCCCGTTCGTCATCGCCGCGGCGCGCGCGCCGGACGGCGCCGTCACCGTCAGCACGGCGGCTGCGAGCATGCCGGAGTGGCGCGGCGGGCTCTGTCTTACGCCGGCCAAGGCCGACCACGTGCCTCCCCTGCTGCGCTTGGCGCAGACGCGAACCGAGGTGCCGCCCGCCGAAATGAAAGCCGTAACGCCGGCCCCGGCCTTCGCCGACAGCGAGCCGCCGCTGTGGGACGGGCTCGGCACGCTGATCTACCGGATCACGACGGCAAGCGCGGAGGCGCAGGCCTATTTCGACCAGGGCCTGCGCCTCGCTTACGCGTTCAATCACGGCGAGGCGCAGCGCGCGTTCCGCAAGGCGCAGAGGCTCGATCCTAATTGCGCCATGTGTGCCTGGGGCGAGGCCCTGGTGCTCGGCCCCAACATCAACCTCCCCATGCAGGATGACGCGGTGGCGCCAGCCTTTGCGGCCGTCCACAAGGCGCGCTCCCTTGCCGCGACCGCGAGCCCGCGCGAGCAGGCGCTGATCGCGGCGCTTGCGACGCGTTACGCGGACGATCCGAAAGCCGACCGCGCGGCGCTCGATGCCGCCTACGCGGCGGCCATGGCGAAGACCGCGGCCCAATTTCCCGACGACAACGACATCGCGGTGCTCTACGCCGAGTCGGTGATGGACCTGAGTCCCTGGAACTACTGGCAGCCGGGCGGACAGGCGCCGAATCCGCAAAGCGCCCCGATCGTGCCGACGCTCGAGCGCGTGCTCGCCAAGGATCCAAACCATCCCGGCGCGATCCACTTCTATATCCACGCGGTGGAAGCGTCCGACCGGCCCGAGCGCGCCGAGCCGTATGCGGATCGGCTGCGCGGCGCCCTGCCCGGCGCCGGTCATCTCGTGCACATGCCGAGCCATATCTATTATCGCATCGGCCGCTATCTCGACGCGCTCGCCGACAACAAGACCGCGGCTGCGGTGGATGAAAAATACCTGGCCGACAGCGAGGCGCCGATGGGCGTCTATCGGCTCGGCTATTATCCGCACAACGTGCATTTCGTCCTCGCCTCGGCGCAGATGGCGGGCGACGCGGCGACCGTCATCGCTGCGGCCGAGAAGCTGCGCGGGCTCGTCCCCGAGGAGGTCGCGCGCGGCATCGCCATGGTGCATCCGGTGAAGGCGGCGCCGTACTTCGCCCATGCGCAGTTCAGCACGCCGGACACGATCTTAGGCCTGCCGGATCCGGGCGACGGCATTCCTTACGTCAAGGCCATGTGGCGCTATGCGCGTGGCGTCGCGTTCGCGGCGCAGCGCAAATTCGACGCGGCGACCGCCGAGGCCGAGGCAATTGCGGCGCTCGCGCGCAGCGCGGATTTCACGTTGCTCAAGGCTTCGGGCGTTCCGGCTTCGGAGGTCATGCAGCTCGCGCAGCATGTCATTTACGGCCGCATCGCCCAGGGCCAGGAAAATTTCGCAGCCGCGATCGTGCGGTTCGAAGCGGCGGCGACGCTGCAAGACGCCCTGCCCTATACCGAGCCGCCCTACTGGTACTATCCGGTGCGCCAGTCGCTGGCGGCCGCGCTCCTGCAGGCGGGCCGCATGGCCGAAGCGGAGGACCAGTTCCTGCGCGCCCTCAAGCGCGCGCCCGCCAACGGCTGGTCCTATTATGGTCTCTCCCAAGTGTACAAGGTTCGCGGCGACACCGCGGGGGGTTCCAAGGCCGAAGCGGATCTCGCCAGGACCTGGGCGGGCGACCGGAGCTTGTTAAAGCTCTCGAACCTGTAGGCGGCGCGGAGGACGACCGGGGCGCCCGGCCCCGCGCTCACCGCCAATTCGCCTGCTTGCGCAGCTTGTCCAATGCGGCTGCGGCTTCGGCGACGACCTGGTCCGCGGCAACTCCGATCATCTTGCCGTTCCGTTTGATGATACGGCCGTCCACCACCACCGTGTCGATATTGGCCGACTCCGTCGCCTCGACCAGCATGTGCGCGGGATCGGTGAATACGCCCAGGTTGGGTTCGCGCGTCGACACCATGATCAGGTCGGCGCGCTTGCCGGGTTTGAGCGAACCGACCTTGTCGTCGATGCCGAGGGCGCGGGCGCCATCGATGGTGCCCATCTCCAGCGCCCGCCGGGGAGCAAGCTTGAACTCGCTTTCCGCCCGCGCGTTCTCGATCGCCGCCAGGAACTTCATGTTCTCGAACAGGCTGCAGGTTCCGGTCAGCGCCACGGTGTCGACGGAGAGGCAACACGTCACGCCGGCGGCGACGAGCTCGCTTGCCGGAGCGAAGCCATAGCCGACGCGCGCGTCGGTAATCGGCGACAGGCTCACCGGCGAGCCCGCATCGGCCAGCATCTTGATTTCGTCCGGCTGGGCCCACGTCGCGTGGGCGATGAGCACATCCTTGCCCAGGAAGCCCTCTTTGGCGTGCATTTCGATCATGCGCGGCTGGTTGCGCCGGCTGCCGAGGTGCACGGCAATGGGAATGCCGAGACGGCGCGCATGCTCGAATTCCGCACGATAGACTTCGGGCTTGAGCAATGTCGCGCGCCACATGCCGCGCCAGCCCAGGCAAAGATGCAACAGCCCCTCGCGGTCGTATTTCGCCCAGTCGTGGTGGAGACGCTCCAGGTCGGCGAGGTTGAAGATCTCGCTGTCCGGCATCCCCTGGTACCAGCTGTAGGAGAAGCGCGCGCGAATGCCGGTGTCCTTCAGCGCGCGCAGCTCCGCCTCGGCGTAGTTCAAGTCGCGAATGGAATGGGCCCAATTGTGAACCGTGGTGATCCCCGAATTCAGCGCATCGACCGCGCCGAGCCGCGTGCCCTGATACACGTCATCGGGCGAAATGAACTTGGTGAAGGCAAGCACCATGGGAAAATACGTGTGCTCGCGCCTGTCGCCGGCATAGCTGCGGAACAGGGTGGTCCACATGTGCCAATGCGTTTCGATGAGGCCCGGCAGCACGATCGTGCCTTGGCCGTCGATCGTTGCGGCCCCCGCCGCGTCGAGGCTCTTTCCGACGCCGATGATCTCGCCCCCGCGCACGTGCACGTCGCCGCCCGGAATGTCGCCGAGGATCGGGTCCATGGTCATGACATAAGCGTTGCGGATGACGAACTCGCCGCGCGCCGGCAATCCTTGCGGCGCCCCACCATCG
>JBJMSU010000108.1:0-11901 GCA_045801465.1 Xanthobacteraceae bacterium
GCGCTTCGGCTTCTCGGTCGTTCCCGCGCAAAGCGGGCACCCATGAACACGGGGCTCGCGAAGTAACTCCGACGGGGCCATGAGCCCCGTCTGCGCGCATAGGCGCTAAGTAACGAGTGAACGCGATCCCGTGGTTCGAGACGCGTCGCTTCGCTACGCTCCTCACCATGAGGGATCGCTACGATGGGCGTCAGATAGACCTCATCCTGAGGGCGGCCGAAGGCCGCGTCTCGAAGGATAGAGGTCGTTCACTCCGGTGCTGGGCTTTATTTTAGCGCCTATGCGTCTGCGCGGATGACTTGCGGTCAGCGCATCGGGCCGAAGCGGCTCTCGAAGCTGTCGGACTGCACGAGCGGCGTGGCGCCGCTCATGAGGCTCGCGCCGCTCGCCGCCGTGGTGCGCACCGGCGGCGGCTCGGCGGCGGCTTCCTGGTGTGGCTCCGGCTGCGCCTTCGGTTTGGGCGCGATGGCGGCGGCTGCCGCCGGCCGGGACGCCGGTCGCGGCGTCGGGACGGCAGCTGGCTCTGCCGTCTCGGGCTTGGCCTCATTGCCGCCGAAACCTGCCCAGCGTGCGAACCGGCTGAACGTGTTGTCTGACTGTGGCGCGGCGGAGCGGGCCGCCGGCTGCGGTGCCGGTTTCGATTCGCTCGAGGCAAGACTCATGGCGGGGGCCGAGCGCGGCGTGCTCGCCACCGACGCGGGGTCGGCCGGCGGCGTCTCCGGATCGCGCGGCGGGTTGACGTAGGAGCCGAGCTTGGCGGTCTGCGCGGGATCGATGTCGTACCGCACGCTGCCGTCAGGATCGCGCACGAGACGCGGCGTCAGCTTGGCGACGAAGGTCTCGTGCATCCCGCCATCGCGGCCGGTGCGAACCGGCACGGTCGGCGTGTTGCGCTGCACGAGCTGAGCGAACTGGGTGTCGTCGGCCCTCTGCTTTTCCGCGACTGCTTGCGCGAGCTCCTTCTTCACCTCATAGGCCGGGCAGCGTCCCGCCGGATCGAAGCGCAGCTGCGTGGCGCCGTTCGGCGCCTCGGCATCGAAGACATATCGGCGATCGCACACGCTGACCTTGGGCTCGCGCCGCGACACCTCGAAATGGTCGTAGCCCTGCTTGAGATTCTTCCAGAAGGCGAGGTGCGGGCTGTTGCGGTGCTTCGCCATGTTGAGCGGCGTCATCCTGAACGGATAGGCCTGAATCTGGAACGAATGCTGACCGCCGAAGAACGATTCACGCGCCAGCGAATAGATTTCGCCGATCTGATCGTCGGTCATGGCGTAGCAGCCGGCCGACGAGCAGTCGCCGTGGACCATCAGGTGGGCGCCGGTGCGGCCATGGGCACGATCGAAAGCGTTGGGATAGCCGATGTTGAACGACAGATAGTAGGCCGAGTTGGGATTCATCTGCCCCGGCGTGATCGTGTAAAAACCCTCGGGTGCCTGGCGATCGCCTTGCTTGATCTTGGGGCCGAGTTCACCCGACCAGCGGCAGATCGGATAGGTCTTGAGCAGGGCGAAATGCCCGGTGTTGTCCTGCTTCCAGATCTCGAGCTCGGATTCGTCCTTGAAGATGCGGGCGAGGATCGGCGATTCCTTGCTCATCCCCTTCTTCTCGAACAGGGCGAGCATCTGCGGAGACAACGGCCGCATCGCTTTGGCGATATCGATGCCGTCGGTCTGGCACCCGGTGAGCGCAATCGATCCGGCAATGGCTGCCGACGCGGCGAGCGTCCGCCACAGGGGCAACGTACGATGCAACCGGAGGCTCCCCGCCACTATTTTCCCCTTGTCGGGGGTCTTTCCCCAAGCCGTCAATGAACGACCGTTACCGTTAAGATGTGGCTACTGCAAGGCAGCAGAAGCCCGTTCCCCGGCCGCCCGGCCCCGATCCACCATACTATCCTGAATGAAAGGTAAACGAAGGTCAAAGCGTTCGGCCCATGCTGAGGAATTTTTCCCTACGGTGCTGGCGGACGGTCTCCCGATCCATATTGCCCAGTTGCCGGAACGCCTCGGCGATGGCCTCCCCGGTGGCCGCGATGGCGGCCGCCGGATCACGGTGGGCGCCGCCCGCCGGCTCGGTGACGATCGCGTCGATGATGCCGAATTCCATCAGATCCTCGGCTGTGATTTTCATGTTGGTCGCCGCCGCCTCGGCCTTGGCGGTATCGCGCCACAGGATCGAAGCGGCGCCTTCCGGCGAGATGACACTGTAGATTGCATGTTCAAGCATCAGCACGCGATTGGCAGTGGCGATGGCGATCGCCCCGCCCGAGCCGCCTTCACCGAGGATCACCGCGACGTTCGGCACGCCGAGCTGCAGGCAGGCCTCGGTCGAACGGGCGATCGCCTCGGCTTGGCCGCGCTCCTCCGCCCCGATGCCCGGATAGGCCCCCGCCGTATCGACCAGGGACAGGACCGGGAGCTCGAACCGTTCGGCAAGCTCCATCAGCCGCACCGCCTTGCGATAGCCCTCCGGCCGCGCCATGCCGAAATTGTGCTTGATCCGGCTTTCCGTGGTCGAGCCCTTCTCATGGCCGATGATGCACAAGCTCGTGCCGTTGAACCGGCCGAAGCCGCCGACGATCGCCTCGTCGTCGCCGAACTTGCGGTCGCCCGCCACCGGGGTGAACTCGCTGATCAGCGCCGTGATATAGTCGAGGCAGTGGGGCCGCTGCGGATGGCGCGCGACCTGGGTTTTGTGCCATGGCGTCAGGTTGGCGTAGAGCGCCTTGAGCGCCTGCGCGGCCCGCGCCTCGAGCCGCTCGAGCTCCTCGCCGATCGCCACCGCATCGCCTTGCGCCTGCAAGGCGCGCAATTCCTCGATCTTCGCCTCGAGCTCCGCCACCGGCTTTTCGAAATCGAGATAGCTGCGCATCAGGCCTCATAGCGCGCGGTGTGCGGCAGTTGCCACCAAGTACCTCGCGCAGGCCGCAGCGGGAAGTCAATCCGCCGCTTTCGGCTAATCTGCGGGTCACTCGTCTCCCAGGGGATGCAGGTCGCGCACCAAGCTTTTCAGCCGCTCCTCGAGCACGTGGGTGTAGATCTGCGTGGTCGAGATGTCGGCGTGGCCGAGCAGCGTCTGCACCGAGCGCAGGTCGGCGCCGTTCTGCAACAGATGGCTGGCGAAGGCATGGCGCAGCACATGCGGGCTGACCCGGCTCGGGCGCAGCCCGGTGGCGGCGGCCAGCTCCTTGAGCTCGCGGGCAAAATGCTGCCGCGTGATGTGCCCGCTGGCACCGAAGGACGGGAACAGCCATTTCGCTTCGCCGCGCGCCGCCTCGCTCAACACTGCGCGGTAATCGGTCATGGCGCGTTTCGCCGCGTCGTTGAGCGGCACCATGCGTTCCCGGTCGCCTTTGCCGCGCACGATCAACATGCGTTCGCTGCGCCGCGCGGCGGAGGCCGGCAGCGCCACCAGTTCGGAGACGCGCAGGCCCGTGGCGTACAGCACTTCCAGGAGGCAATTCAGCCGCGCGGCGCGAAGGCGCTCCGCAACCGGCATCGCCTCGCCCGCCGCCATTGCGCCACGCGCTGCCGCGAGCAGAGAATCGACCTCGGCGATCGACAGAATCTTGGGGATCGTCTGGCCCCGCTTTGGTCCCTCAAGCACCGCCGCGGGATTGTCGCGACGATGGCCTTCGGCATGGAGGAAACGGAAGAGCTGACGGACCGCCGAGAGGTGCCGTGCCAGGGAGGATGGCTTGAACCCGCGCCGCGTGAGACGGCCGAGGTGGGCGCGGATGTCATCGCTGTCGGCCTGCGCCACGCTCTTGCCGGCGGCGGCGAGGTCGGCGGCGAAGTCGTCGAGATCCCGGCGATAGGCGGCAAGGGTGTTCACGGCGGCGCCGCGTTCGGCGGCCAGCATGTCGAGGAAAAGATCCAGGAGCCGTGCGTCCGAGGGGTTCGCTCGGACCATGTTCCGGCGGCGTCAGCGCGGCTTGGCAAGCCTGTCCTGCGGGATCGTGACGGTGATCTCGCGGGACTTCGGCTCGACCAGGGTGGCGAGGGCGAAGATGGCGCCGTACGCGAACCCGCTCAGCAGGCCCAGAACCACGAGGAGGCGGAATAGACTCGGCATCGACGACCCGTATGGCCCGGCCACGCAGCCGAGCACGCCTGCGCGATCAAGTTGCGGCCGGAATGCTCAGCTTGACCAAGATATGTATGGCGAAACCAGTCACCAAGGCTAGTGCCGCCGATTTGAAGTTCCTACACCACCGGCCGCAATCTCGTTTAGGAACTTCAAATCGAAAGCGGCACTAGAAACATAGGCTTGCTGGTGCCCCCTTGCTTCCGAAGTTCGTGTCAGGGGGTGCTGCCATGTGTCACGAACTTCGGAAGCGGGGCATAGTCCGGCGGCAGCCCGATACGCGCCATTCACTACGACCACGTTCCGGCCGCGGTGGCAAGAGGCTCCACCCGATTGTGCCCGGAATGGTATACGAGGCCACTGCGTCAATTTTCGGAACCCATCATGCCCGATACCGTCCTGCATCGATCCGGATCCAAGCCCTTAGCGGAAAGCGCCATCGTGGCGGCGCTGGGATGCCGTTCCGTGGTGCTGGTCGGCATGATGGGCGCCGGGAAATCGTCGGTTGGGCGAAGGCTGGCGGCGCGCCTTGGCGTTCCTTTCGTCGACGCTGACGCGCAGATCGAGGAAGCGGCGCGAATGACGATCCCGGAAATCTTCGAGACCTACGGAGAACACGATTTCCGTTCCGCCGAGACGCGTGTGATCGCCCGCCTGCTCGATGGCGGGCCGCAGGTGCTGGCGACGGGCGGCGGGGCTTTCATGAGCCCTGATACCCGCGCCGCCATCCGGGCGAAGGGCGTTTCCTTCTGGCTCAACGCGGAATTCGACGTGCTGCTGCGCCGGCTCAAGCGGCGCTCCGACCGTCCGCTGCTCAAGACCGATGATCCGGCCGAGACCCTCAAGCGCTTGATGGCGGAACGCTCCCCTGTCTATGCCGAGGCCGACGTCACGATCCAATCGCGTGAGGTGGCGCACGAGAAGATCGTCGACGAGATCGTCGCCTCGCTGTCCCGGCATTTCGGGCTGGCCGAACCGGCGGCCCAGCAGGAGCGCGCGCCATGACGGCACCGCTGCGCGTTGCCGAACCCACCACTGTCCGCGTCGACCTCGGCGAACGCAGTTACGACATCGCGATCGGCCGCGGCCTCCTCGCTCGGCTGGGGACCCGCGTGGCGGCTTTGCGTCCGGGAGCGGCGGCTGCGATCGTGACCGACGAGACGGTTGCCCGCCATCACTTGGCCGCCGCCGAGGCAGCGCTCGCCGCTGCCGGCGCGCGCACCGCCCGCGTGGTCGTGCCGCCCGGCGAGATGTCCAAGAGCTGGCCCATGGTCGAGCGGGTGTGCGATGCGCTCCTTGCCGAGCGGATAGAGCGGCGCGACCTGGTCATCGCCCTTGGCGGCGGCGTGGTGGGCGATCTTGCCGGCTTCGCCGCCGCCGTCACGCGTCGCGGCCTCGACGTGGTCCAGGTGCCGACGACGTTGCTGGCGCAGGTGGATTCCTCGGTCGGCGGCAAGACCGGCATCAATTCCGTGCACGGCAAGAATCTCGTCGGCGCGTTTCATCAGCCGGTGCTGGTGATCGCCGACACGGCGTTGCTCGACACGCTGAGCGCACGCGAGTTCCGCGCCGGCTATGCCGAAGTCGCCAAATATGGCCTCATCAATGACGCAGGGTTCTTTGGCTGGCTCGAGGCGAACTGGCGCGAGGTGTTCGCCGGAGGCGCGCCGCGCGATCATGCGATCGCGGTGAGCTGCCGCGCCAAGGCCGCAATCGTCGCCCGCGATGAGCGCGAGACCGGCGATCGACAATTGCTCAACCTCGGTCACACCTTCGGCCATGCGTTCGAAGCGGCGGCGGGATTTTCCGACCGCCTGCTCCACGGCGAGGCGGTGGCGCTCGGGATGGCGTTGGCGTTTGCGTTCTCGGCCCGCCTGGAACTGCTTGCTGCGGCGGAGGCCGACCGCGTCGCCGCACACCTTGCGGCCGTCGGCCTGCCGACCAAGCCCGCCGACATTCCCGGCGGCATACCGGGATTAGATCGGCTGATGGGGTTGATGGCTCAGGACAAGAAGGTCAAGCGCGGCCGGCTCACGTTCATCCTGGCGCGCGGAATAGGCCGAAGCTTCATCGCGTCCGACATCGAGACCAGCGAGGTCAAGGCTTTTCTCGCGGAAAAGCTGGCTTAGGCCATGGCAACAGAAGACTGGTTTGCACTCGTCGCGGTCCTCGTTTGTCTGCTGCTCTCGTTCTTCTTCGCCGGGAGCGAAACCGCGCTGATCGCCTCGTCACGCGCCCACATGCTGCGGCTCGAGAAACACGGCAACCACGAGGCGGGGCTGGTCAATCAACTCATGGCCATGCGCGAGCGCCTGATCGGCGCGCTGCTGCTCGGCAACAATGCCGTCAACATTGCCGCTTCTTCGCTCGCGACCAGCGTCCTGTTCGTCTGGTTCGGCGATGTCGGCGTCATCTATGCCACGGTGGTGATGACCGTGCTGGTGGTCGTCTTCGCCGAGGTGTTGCCCAAGACCATCGCGATCAATGCGCCCGACCGCATGTCGCTTCTCGTCGCGCGGCCGATGTCCTGGGTGGTGCGCGTGCTCGGGCCGGTGCTGATGGCGATCGAAGGCTTGGTGCGAGCGATCCTGCGCCTGTTCGGCATCCGGGTCGGGGAGAACATGCCGATTCTCTCCGCGCACGAGGAGCTGCGTGGTGCCGTCGACCTGCTGCATCACGATGACAGGGTGGAGAAATCCGATCGCGACATGTTCGGCGGCGTGCTCGACCTGCGCGAACTGACCGTCTCCGACGTCATGCTCCATCGCACCAAGATGATCACGCTGAACGCCGAGGATCCGCCCGAGGAAATCGTCGGCGCCGTGCTGGCAGCGCCCGTCACCCGCCTGCCGCTGTGGCGGGGAACGCCCGAGAACATCATCGGCATCCTGCACTCCAAGGATCTGTTGCGCGCGCTTCAGGCCGCCGGCGGCGATCTGACCAAGCTCGACATCCAGACGATCGCGCTGCCGCCGTGGTTCGTGCCGGACGTGCGGCCGCTCGCCGAGCAGCTCAAGGCGTTCCGCCGCCGCAAGACCCATTTCGCTCTCGTCGTGGATGAATACGGCGAGGTGATGGGGCTGGTGACGCTGGAAGACATCATCGAAGAGATCGTGGGCGACATATCGGACGAGCACGACATCGCGGTCACCGGCGTGCGTCCGCTGCCCGACGGCTCGGTCAGCGTCGACGGTTCGGTGCCGATCCGCGACCTCAACCGGGCCATGGAGTGGAACCTGCCGGACGAAGAGGCAACGACCATCGCCGGCCTCGTCATTCACGAATCGCGCCTGATCCCCGAGCCCGGCCAGAGCTTCACGTTCTACGGCTTCCGCTTCGAGGTACTGCGCCGCACCCGCAATCGCATCACCGCGCTCCGCATCATGCCGCTGCAAAAAACCAGTGTGAAGGCCGGGTGAACCGGTCGGACAACTTTCTCATCCCCCGACGGAGGTTTCATGTCGCCGTTGCTTCGGTTGGTGGTCATTGGCGGGCTTCTGACGGTCTGCGGCCCGGCCTTGGCGCAGACCTATCCGAGCCGTCCGATCCGCATCATCGCGCCGTTCCCGGCCGGCGGCTTGGTGGACGTGCTGGCGCGCGCGGCCGGCGAGGAGCTGACGAAGACGCTCGGTCAACCGATCATCATCGAGAACAAGCCGGGTGCCGGCGGCAATATCGGTGCCGAGGTCGTCGCCAAAGCCGAGCCCGATGGCTACACGCTGCTGATGACGTCTCCGGGCATTCAGAGCATCAACCAGTTCGTCTACAAGGCGATGCCGTTCGATCCGGACACCGCATTCGCACCGGTCTCGCTCATCGCCGACATGCCGATGCTCGCGGTGATGCATCCGAAGCTCGGCGTGAAGACGTTGCCGGACTTGATCGCCATCGCGCGCGCCAAGCCGGGCAAGCTCACCTTCGGATCGGCGGGCGTGGGAACGACTGGACACCTCGGCCAGGCGCTGCTCGCGCACGTCGCCAAGATCGACCTCGTTCACGTCCCCTATCGCGGCGCCGCGCCGTCCGTCACGGATCTGATCGCCGGCCAGATTGACGGCGTCATCGACAACCCGCCGACCGTCATGCCGCACATCCGCGCCGGCAGCATCGTCGCGCTCGCAGTGGCGGCAAGGGAGCGCCTGACGGTGCTGCCCGAAATTCCTACCTCGGCCGAGGCCGGACTTCCCGGCTGGGAGGCGTCATCCTGGTTCGGTCTCGTCGCGCCAGCCGGCACGCCGCGCGAAATCGTGGAGCGTTTACACGAGCACCTCGCCCGGGCGGTGCGCCAGCCGGCGATGCAACGGTTCACACGCGAAGCCGGTGCGCGCATCCTCGCCAGCAGCCCACAGGAGTTCGATCGTACCATCCGGGACGAACGCGCCAAGTGGGGCGAGATCATCAAGGCGGCGAAGATATCGGCGGAATAGGTTGCCCGGGAACCGCCTCCCCCGGGGCGGCGGCATGGATCGCCAGCGCATGCACGCCGCCGGCAAGCTCACGCACAAGTGTGGCATTGATCATGCGATGGCGTTCGATCCGGCTCTTTCCCCGGAAGGCATCCGCCACGATATAGACCCTGAAATGGGTTTCCCCGCCCGGCCGATGGCCGGCATGACCTTCATGGCGCTGGGATTCATCGACCACCTGGAGGCTGTCCGGGGCGAAAGCCTCGGTCAATTTTTGTGTGATGACATCCTGCACCGGCATGGCCGCGCTTTAGATCGGCCGATGCCGCCGGGTCAACCACGACAATCGGGCGGCTCGGAAGGCAGAGCTTGCAGCCGGGGCGCCGCAGCCCGCATAATGAGAGGTTATGAAATTCGACTCGCCAATTTTCGACCGCATCCGGGTCAAGCCAAGTCAGGACCGGCGGCCGCGCGCTGATCTGTCCGGCTGTCAATGGCCGGGCTGCACCTGTGCGTCGACGCATCGGGCCCCCAAGGGGCGGCTGCGCGAGGGCGAATATTGGCGCTTCTGCCTCGAACATGTGCGCCAGTACAACCATTCGTACAATTATTTCGCCGGGATGAGCGACGAAGCGGTGGCCAGGTTCCAGAAGGACGCCATCACCGGCCACCGTCCGACCTGGAAGCTTGGGCAAAGCGGCAAGCATCCGGGCACGCAATCCGGAAACGGCCGGCCGTTTCCCGGGTTCGGCGCCGCGACCGACCCCTTCGGCGTGTTCACGGAACTGGGCGGCCAGCAGAAGGCACGGACCGAGCACCCCCAGGGCCGGACCATCCGCAATGCCGAGCGCAAGGCGCTCGACACGCTGGGGCTCGACATCGATGCCAAGGCGCCCGACGTCAAGGCTCGCTTCAAGCTCCTGGTGAAACGGCATCACCCCGACGCGAACGGCGGCGACCGCACCTGTGAGGACAAGCTGCGCGAAATCATCCAGGCGTACAATTATCTCAAATCAGCGGGCTTCTGCTGACGGATCCGCGTCCCTGCCGGCTCGGTGCTGCGCTTTCGCCGCACAGGCTTCGATCTCGATCAGAAAATCAGGCCGCACCAGAGCCGGTACGACCAGCAACATTGATGCCGGCCGCGCATTGCCAAGGGCACGGGAACGCACCTTGGCATAGGCGGGAATATCCGAAGCGCGCACGAGGTATTGCGTCACCTTGACGATGTCCTCCACCGTCATGTCGGCCTCCTTCAGCATGGCGGTGATGTGGGCCCAGGCGATTTCCGCCTGACCGGCGATATCGGCGGGCAATTTCCCCGCCGAATCCAGACCCGGCGTGCCCGCGGTAAACAGCCAGCGTGCCCCGGCGGGCGCTTCGACCCCATCGCTGTAGGAGCCGATCTGACGCGCAATTCCGATGTCGTGGGTCTGGTTGGTCATGGCCGTCTCCGCGTGGTGGTGGCGAAATGGCGTCCGCCCGCTGCGTTCGGTCCAGCATCGCAGCTTGACTTGCCGGCATAGTTCGGAAAGCATCAAACTATGCGGGAAGGCCCTGACATCTCGGCCATCGCGGCGCTGATCGGCAATCCGGCGAGCGCCCATATGCTCATGGCACTCATGGCCGGGCCGGCGTTGACGGCGAGCGAGCTCGCTCAGGAGGCGGGTCTGAGCCTCCCGACGGCGAGCGGTCACCTCGCCAAGCTCGCCCAGGCCGGCCTGGTTGCCGTGGCGCGGCAGGGCCGGCACCGCTATTTCCGCCTCGCCGATGCGGACGTCGCGCTGGCCTTGGAAGGTCTCATGCCGCTCGCGGCGCGTGCCGGACATTTGCGCACCCGCACCGGCCCCCGCGACCCGGAATTGCGACGCGCCCGGTCCTGTTACGACCACTTGGCCGGCGACCTCGCGGTGAAGATGTTCGATTCCCTCGGTCAGCGGCAGTTCCTGGGGCAGCACGGCGATACGGTGCAGCTGACCGACGACGGGCGCCATTTCTTCTCCGGCAGCGGCATCGACATCGCGGCGCTCGAAAACAAAAGGCGGCCGCTGTGCCGATGCTGTCTGGATTGGAGCGAACGTCGCCATCACCTCGCCGGCACGCTCGGGGCCGCGCTGTTCGAACACATCCTGGGGCGCCGTTGGGCCGTTCGCGAGGCAAGGACCCGCATCGTGCGGTTCTCGCCCGACGGGGAGCGAAACGTATTGGCTTGGCTGTCGCATTAAATTGCCGGCCGACGATGCGAATCGGCCGGCACCGTCCTACATGACGTGAAAGCAGGCACGCGCTGCGTTCAGGAGAGCCATGCCTCGGCGGCTTTCGCGGCTTGGCGACTTTCTGCTAGCTTGGCCGTCATATCCGAACCCCCATCCGGCGGCCGATTTGCGCCGTGGATGCCGTGTCAGGGCGCGGCTTGGTATTTCAGCGCCGATGCCGAAGTTGGGGCGCCTGCATTGGAGGATCGATGACTGCCGCAACTCAGGAAGTGGCCGGTCTGCCGGACATGAAAGTGTCCATCCGGCAGGTGTTCGGGATCGACAGCGACATGGAAGTGCCGGCCTATTCCGAGCCGGACTCCTACGTCCCCGATATTGATGGCGATTACCGTTTTGACCGGCCGACGACGCTCGCCATCCTGGCCGGATTTTCCAAGAACCGGCGGGTCATCGTGACCGGCTACCACGGCACCGGCAAGTCGACCCATATCGAGCAGGTGGCGGCCCGCCTCAATTGGCCGTGCGTGCGGGTCAATCTCGACAGCCACATCAGTCGCGTCGATCTGATCGGCAAGGATGCGATCGTCATCCGCGAGGGCATGCAGGTCACCGAGTTCCGCGACGGCATCCTGCCATGGGCGCTGCAGCACAACGTGGCGCTGTGCTTCGACGAATACGATGCCGGCCGCCCCGACGTGATGTTCGTGATCCAGCGCGTGCTCGAATCGTCCGGACGCCTCACGCTGCTCGACCAGAACAAGGTGATCAAGCCGCACCCGTCCTTTCGCCTGTTCGCCACCGCCAATACGGTGGGCCTGGGAGACACGACCGGCCTCTATCACGGCACCCAGCAGATCAATCAGGGCCAGATGGACCGCTGGTCGATCGTCACCACGCTCAACTATCTGCCGCACGACAACGAGGTCGAGATCGTCCTCGCCAAGGCGCGGCACTATCGCACGTCCGAGGGCCGCGACATCGTCAACAAGATGGTGCGGGTCGCCGACCTTACCCGCAACGCCTTCATGAATGGCGACATCTCGACTGTCATGAGCCCGCGCACCGTGATCACCTGGGCGGAGAACGCCGAGATCTTCAAGGACGTCGGCTTCGCGTTCCGGCTGACGTTCCTCAACAAGTGCGACGAGCTGGAGCGGCCGATCGTCGCCGAGTTCTATCAGCGCTGCTTC
>JBJMSU010000156.1:0-10360 GCA_045801465.1 Xanthobacteraceae bacterium
GAGATGCCGGCCTTGTGGATGATCGGCACCCACTTGTCGATTTCCGATTTGAGATTCGCGCGCAAGGCCGCTGGCGTCGCGCGCTCCGCCGCCACCGTCTCGGCGCCCGCCATGGCGAGGCGGTTCTTCACCTCGGGCTCCTTGAGCGCCTCGCGTAAGCCCGCCGAGAGCTTCTCGATCACCGGCTGCGGCGTGGCCTTGGGCGCGTACATGCCGAACCAGACGGTGATTTCGACTCCCGGCAGGCCCGCTTCGGCGGCGGTCGGCAGGTCGGGCGCCACCGCGAGCCTCGCCTTTGTGGTGGTCGCAAAAGCCTTGATCAGACCGGCATTGACCGGCTGGAGAACGTTGAGGGTCTGGTCGCACATGAAATCGAACTGGCCGCCGATCAGGTCGTTGAGCGCAGGGCCCGTGCCCTTGTAGGGGATGCTTGTCACCGTCGTTCCGATTGCGTTGAAGAACAACAGCCCGCACAGGTGCGAGGCCGACCCGATGCCGGCGTGTCCATGCGTCACCTGGGTATTGTTCGCCTTCACGTAGGCGATGAAATCCCGGAGATTGTCGGCCGGGAAATTCTTCTTCGCCACGAGCGCCATGGGCGACTCGGCGATCAGCCCGATCGGCTCGAAATCCCTGACGGCATCGTAGCGGAGATTGCGATAGAGCGCCGTGTTGGCGGCATGGCCGAAGTGCATCACCAGCAGCGAGTGGCCATCGGGCGGCGCCGCCGCGATCTTGGCGGTGCCGACCGTGCCGCCTGCACCCGCGGTGTTTTCGACCATGAATTGCGAGCCCAGCACCTTGCTCATGCCCTGGCCAATGATGCGGGTGATCGTGTCTCCCGGCCCGCCCGCCGCATAGGGCATCATCAGCGTCACCGGCCGCGAGGGAAACTCCTGTGCGGCTGCCGGCATCGACACCACGCCCAGGCCGGCAATTGCCAGCATGATCTTGAACATCGGCTTCCCCTCGCTTCTGTTCGGCTTTGAATTCCGGCAGCCGTTCCACAGCGGCCCGGCTCGACGATTTCAGCCATCCGAGTACACTCGGTCGGATCAGTCAATCGCTCCAAGGGGCCGCGGAAACACGCCAGGGGAGGACGCCATGCGAATATGGGTGGGACTTTGTTTGGGTGGCCTTCTCGCGGCAAGCTCGCCGGCGCGCGGCGCAGAGCTCGGCGAGATCACGGTCGCGCAGCAATACGGCGTGAGCTTCCTGCCGCTGATGCTGATGGAGCATCAGGGCCTGGTCGAGAAGCACGCCATGACTCTCGGCATCAAACTGAAGGCCAACTGGATCAAGGTGGCGGGACCGAGCGTCATGAACGACGGTCTCCTGTCCGGCACCATGCACATCGTCTCGCAGGGCGCACCGTCGTTGATCACGCTGTGGGACAAGACCCGCGACGGCATCGGGGTCAAGGGGATGTCGGCGCTGACCACCTACCCGCTCTACCTCGTCTCGCGCAATCCGGAAGTGCGCACCATCAAGGACCTCAGCGAGAAGGACAAGATCGCGGTTCCCTCCATCAAGATTTCCACCCAGGCGATCATGCTGCAGATGGCGGCGGCCGAGATCTGGGGCGAGAAGGAGTACGCCAGGCTCGATCCGCTGACGGTGTCGCTGTCGCATCCCGACGCCGTGCTGGCGCTCACCAATAACGCTGGCGGCGTGAATGCCCACTTTGCCACCTCGCCGTTCTACGAGCAGGAGATGAAACTGCCCGGTGCGCATCTGATCACGACCAACTACGACATCCTGGGCGGACCGGCGACAGCCTTGCTGATCACCACCACGACCAAGTTCCGTCAGGCCAATCCCAACGTCACGCAGGCCTTCTACAACGCCATGAAAGAGGCGGTCAGGATCATCAACGACGACAAGCGCGCCGCCGCGAAGCTCTATCTCGAGCTCGCTAACGACAGGAAGAACTCGGTCGACGACATCCTGGCCATCATCAGCGACAAGGACTACGCGTTCACGCTGCAGCCGCAGAAAGTGCTCAAGACCGCCGAGTTCATGGCGAAGATCGGCACGGTCAAACAGCCGCCGAAAGTGATCACCGACCTGTTCTTTCCAGAATTCCTGCAGCTCAGCGGCGATTAGTTTTCGGCATGAAGACCACCGTGCGGGTCGGATGCGGAGCCGGCTTTGCCGGCGATCGCCTCGAGCCGGCGCTCGTTCTCGCCGAGCACGGCGCGCTCGATTACCTCGTTCTCGAATGCCTGGGAGAACGCACTGTCGCGCTCGCCCAGTTGCGCCGGCTGCACGATCCCGAGGCCGGTTACGATCCCATGCTGGAGCGTCGCATGGACGGCCTGCTGCCGGCGATCGAGCGCAACGGCATCCGCCTCGTGACCAACATGGGCGCCGCCAACCCGGCCGCCGCAGCGGCGCGGATCGCCACCATGGCCAAGCGCAAAGGCCTCGCACTCAAAGTCGCGGCCGTGCTCGGCGACGACGTGCTCGACCGCCTCGATGGCGACGCACCGTGTCTCGAGACCGGGGCGCCGCTCAGGAGCTTCGGCGCGCTTGTCTCCGCCAATACCTATCTCGGCGTCGACGCAATTCTGCCGGCGCTGCAGCAGGACGTCGACGTCATCGTCACCGGTCGCGCCGCCGATCCATCGCTCTTCCTTGCGCCCCTGGTGCATGAATTCGGCTGGCGTCTCGACGACTACGACCGGCTCGCGCGCGGCACCGTGGTCGGGCACCTGCTCGAATGCGGCGGGCAGTTGACCGGCGGCTATTATGCCGACCCAGGCGTCAAGGACGTGCCGGGCCTGGCCAACCTCGGTTTCCCGTTCGCCGATGTCGATTCCGACGGCAACGCGCGCTTCGCTAAAGTTAAGGGGACCGGCGGCATCATCAATCGCGCCACCGCGACCGAGCAGCTTCTCTACGAAGTCACCGATCCGTTCGGCTACGAGACCCCGGACGTGACGGCGGACTTCTCCACCGCCGAATTGAACGATCTCGGCCACGACGTCGTGACGGTGAGCGGCGCGCGCGGCAAGCCGCGCCCGCAGCGGCTCAAGGTCAGCGTCGGCTATCGCGCCGGCTTCCTCGGCGAGGGCGAGATCGGCTATGCGGGCGAGAACTGCGTGGCGCGCGCCGAGCTGGGCGGCGACATCGTGCGCGAGCGGCTTGCCAACCGGTTTCCCGAGATCCGCGTCGATGTGATCGGCATGACGTCGCTGCATCGGCAGCCGTTGGGTCGGGATGCGTACCGCCCCTACGAAGTCCGCCTGCGCGTCGCGGCGCGATCGCCCGACCGCGACACCGCGCGCCTGGTCGGCGAGGAAGTCGAGGCGCTGTTCACCAACGGCCCTGCCGGCGGCGGCGGCGTGCGCAAGGCGACGGTCGAGCAGGTCGGCATCGTCTCGTGCCTGGTGCCGCGCGACAGCGTCAAAACCGAAATCCTGGTTTTCGAGGCGTGAGATGATGGTCGCAGTCGTTCCCGCGCCAGCGGGAATCCATGGCCACCATCTTGCGATATTTCTCGGGGCAGAGGTCATGGGTCCCCGCCTTCGCGGGGACGACCACACCGACGGAAACGTTAGATGGCCAAGCTGTACGAGCTCGCCCATTGCCGCGCCGGCGACAAGGGCAATACCACGATCCTGTCGCTGATTGCCTATCGGCCTGAGGATTTCCCGCTGCTGCGCGACAAGGTGACAGTCGGCGCCGTGAAGCGTCATCTCGCGGAAATCGTGCGCGGCGAACTCACCCGCTACGAGCTGCCGCACCTGTGGGCGCTGCAGTTCGTCGGCCGTGACGCACTCGCGGGTGGTGTGACGACGTCGCTGGCGCTCGATGCGCACGGCAAGAGTCTCAGCTCCGCACTGCTGGAGATGGAGATCGAAACCGACTAGGCGGACAGGAGGCCGAGCGCGCCGAGAACCGCACGCATGTCGCTGCGCTCGCGTTGCAGATGCCGGTGCAGCGCGTCGCCGCAAAGAAACATCTCGGTCCAGAAATGCCGCGCAAGATCCGCCTTCCATTCCGCCGCCGCCGTCGCGGCGGAGAGCACCTCTTCCCAGAACGTGATCTGATCGGCTGTCAGGCCGGGCGGACCGCTCACGCCGCGCCACGATCCGATTACGCAGTCGACCGATTGCTCGCGCCAGGTCGGCGTCGCTGCGTAGACGCCCGGCAACCGCGCCGGCGAGGAGATGGCGATGGCACGCAAGGTGCCGGCCTCGAGCTCGCGAACGGCGCTCGCCGCCGTGATGGCGCCGAGATCGGCATTGCCGGCGAGCGTGTCGGCGACCGCATCGAGCGCAGAGTCGAACACGCGGATTTTCGCCGCGCTGGTGTTTGCACCGGCATGACGGATCACGGTCGCGACCGCGACGTGGTTCGAATTGCCGAGCGAGGTCGAGAGCGCGACCGTAACGCCTCCGGCATTTTTTGTCAGGCGGCGCAGGAGATCGGCGCCGCTGGCAATCGCCGAACCGGCCGGAACCACGAACGCGATGTACTCGGTGTAGAGGATGGCGATGGCCGAAAAGTCGTCAGGGTCATCCGTGGTCACGC
This sequence comes from Xanthobacteraceae bacterium, assembly GCA_045801465.1. Lineage (GTDB taxonomy): Bacteria > Pseudomonadota > Alphaproteobacteria > Rhizobiales > Xanthobacteraceae > DATFWC01. The sequence goes on from JBJMSU010000156.1 coordinate 4,540, forward strand.
CCATCAAATGGTCGGCGATGGCATTGGGCGAGCTGATGCCGATGACGTGCGGATCGCCGGCACGCGCGCGCAGCGCGGCCCACGCGGTGCGCCCGCCCTCGCCGCCGATGTTGACCACCTTCGCCGGCACGTCGATGAGCCGGTTCGCCTCGATGGCACGCAAGAGCGCGCGCGCCGAGCGGTCGAGCCCGCCGCCCGGCGGCGTTCCGGCGACAATCTCGATCTCGCGCTCAGGCCGCCAGATCATTGTGTCGCGCGTTTCACGCCACCGAGCACCTTGGCCCAGAGATCGATCTCCTGGCGCATGAAGTCGTCGAAATAGCCGGGCGAGCGCTGGGCCGGCGGCACGACGGCATACCCGAGATCGGCGAAGCGCTTCACGACGATTGGGTCGTCCATCGCCGCCGCGAGTGCCTGATTGAGCTTCTGGATCACCGGCGCAGGCGTGGCCTTGGGCGCCGACAGCCCGTACCAGACGGTCAGCTTGAAATCCGGCAGGCCGGCTTCCGCCGTGGTCGGCACGTTCGGCAACATGGGGGAGCGTTGCTCGCCCGTCACCGCATAGGCCTTGAGATTACCAGCCTTGGCATGCTCGACGATGTTGACGATCTGATTGCACAGGAAATCGACCTGGCCGGCGACGATGTCCTGGGTGGCCTGCGGCGTGCCGCGATAGGTCACGACTGTCGGCTTCACGCCGATCAGCGACTTGAACACCGAGCAGCCGAGATTGGATACCGAGCCGACGCCGGCGTCGGCTTCGGTCACCTTCTGCTCGTTCGCTTTCAGGTAGGCGATCATCTCGGCGAGCGTATTGGGTGGAAAATCGCGCTTCGCCACCACGACGACGGGCGTAGTGTTGATCAACCCGACGCTTTCGAAATCCGTCGCGCGGTAGGGCGGATTGGCGTAGAGCTGCTCGACGGCCGCGTGCGTGCCGGATCCGGAAATTCCCAGGACGTACCCGTCTGGCGCGGCCTTGGCGACGCGGTTGGTGCCGATGGTCCCGCCGGCCCCGGTTACGTTCTCGACAATCACCTGCTGGCCGAGCACCTTCGACATCGGCGCGGCGATGAGGCGCGCCACCGTATCGGACGGCCCGCCGGCCTGGAACGGCCCAACGATGGTGACGTAGCGATTTGGGAAATCGTCCGCACGTGCGCCCGCCGCACAGGCGAGAAACACCGCCGCGAGTAGAACCAACCATTTCGACATGGCTTTCTCCTAAAAGCGCACCGACCTGCCCGTGGCGCCGCCAAGAGCGAAGTATGCTCCAGAAAATGCTGGCGTGGTGCACGTTCTTGACGGTGAGCCGTAGCAGTCCCAGATCAGGTCGGGGCCAAGCGTTCGCCGCAACATGCGCTCGATCGGAACGCCGGAACAGAAAGGCCCCAGTTATGACAACCTCGAAAATGATTGCCGGCCTGATCGGCCCCACGCTTGCCGCCATCGCTGCCGCGATGCTGCTCAACCTCGCCTCCTTCCCGGCGTTGGCGGAGCAGTTCTCCCGCGATCCCGGGCTCATCTTTCTGTCCGGCGTGCTGTTGTTCGTGGCCGGAGTGGCCATCGTGCGCGTTCACAACATCTGGGCGGGCGGTTGGCCGGTGAGCGTGACGATTCTCGGCTGGCTCGCCGTCCTCGGCGGCCTCGCGCGAATGTTCTTTCCAATCCGGCTCGCCGCATTAGCGGGCCAGATTGGCCAGAGCACCGGCTTCATCGCCGTATCGGCTGTCGTCATTCTGGCGCTCGGCGCCTTTTTGTCTTTCAAGGCCTACAGCCGCGACTGAGCAGGCGCCAGCTCGTCACCAAGCCGGTCTAGCTCGCCATTACCGGCTCGCGGCCGATGAGCCGGGCGAGCTGCTTGAGGCGGTTGAACAGCCGCTCGCCGGCCAGCGTCGCGTGCTCGCCGGACAGCCGCAGCACCAGTTTGCCGTGCTCGACCTGCATCGGCGTGCGCGGCAGCACGCCCGGCATCGCGGCGGACACCAGGTAGCCGACGCGCATGGCGGCGCCGAGGATGCGGGCGCGGTCGAGCATGCGGGTGGTGGCAAGCTCGCGCAGCCGGGGGGAGAGCTCGTCGTCGACCAGCCCGACGTGGCGGAAGAACACGGCGAGCGCCAGAAAGGCGCGGCTCGCATGGTCGATGCCGACGAAGGCGGCGTGCGCAATGATGTTGAGCGACTGCTCGCCGCGGTAGTCCGGGTGGGCGCGCCAGCCGATGTCGGCCAAGAGGCACGCGGCGTGGCGCAGCCGCTTCTCGTCGGCGCTCTCATCGAGGCCCGAGCTCGCCATGAAACGGTCGGTCCAGGCGATGAGCTCCTCGCCGTGCACCGGCGAGCGCGAGCGGAGCTGGTTGAGCTCGCGCGCGGCGGTGATCAGCGCGTCCTTGTTGCGCTCCTTGCCCGGAAGCAGCGAGTAGAGCAGGCCCTCGCGCACGCCGAGAGCCGAGACGACGACGTCGCGCGGCTTGGTGATGCGCACGAGATGTTCCAGCACCAGGGCTCCGTACGCGAGCAGGGGACGGCGGGCATCGGAGACGACTTCGATCCGCGACAGCGTCTCGGGATCGACGCGGTGGACCAGGCGGGAGAACTCGAAGACTTCCTTCGCCGGCAACACGTAGCCGTGCGTCACGTGCAGCGGATAGCCGGTCTGCCACATGTGCAGCCGCGCCAGCGAGCGCCACGTGCCGCCGATGGCATAGAAGCTGCGGCCCGCCCCGGCGGAGAGCCCGCGCACGCCGCTCAACGCCTTCCTGACGACCTTCTCGGCCTTCTTGATGGATTTCGCCGAGATGTCCTGCAGCGCCAGACCGCCGAGCGGCAGCGTCACGCCGGGCTTGATGCGGGGGCCGTGAACGTCGACCAGCTCGAGCGAGCCGCCGCCGAGATCGCCGACCACCCCATCAGGCCGGTAGACTCCGGAGACGATACCGAGCGCGGTCAGTTCGGCCTCGCGCTTGCCCGAGAGCACGTCGATGCGGGTGCGGCAGATGCGCTTGGCTTCGGCGATGAAGGCGGGGCCGTTCGAGGCATCGCGGCAGGCCGCCGTCGCGATCGCCCATACGCGCTCGACCTGCATCAGGTCGCACAGCGCGCGAAAGCGCTTGAGCGCCGCGAGCGCGTTGTCGACTGCGTCCTCGGCGAGAAGCCCGGTCGATTGCACCTCGCGGCCGAGCCCGCACAGTGTCTTCTCGTTGAACAGCGGGGTTGGACTGCGGGTCAGGCCTTCGTAAACGACGAGGCGGACCGAGTTCGAGCCGATGTCGATGACGGCAACGGGCAGGCCCAGATCCAGGCGGCCCTGTGCCACTTCGCCGTCAAGCGCGCTCGCGGCGACGGGTGAGGCTGCGGGGCGATGATTCTTTGAGCGACTTTCCACGGCCCGACAGACTCGGATTGGTCATGAAGTATTTATGGGCGTTGAACGGTTCTTCGCCCGCCGCCGGCTTTATGCGCATCGACGAGCCATCGGGCAAGCCCTTCCAGCTCTGCTCGTTGTCCTTGAAGTTCGCGATCATGATCTGATCGAGCAGCTGCTGGTGCACGGTGGGATTGAGAATCGGGCACATCGCCTCGACCCGTCGGTCGAGATTGCGCGGCATGAGGTCGGCCGAGGAGATGTAGACTGCGGCCCGCGGGTGCGGCAGCCCGTAGCCGGCGCCGAAGCAGAAGATGCGGCCATGCTCGAGGAAGCGGCCGACGATCGACTTCACCCGGATATTGTCGGACAGACCGGGCACACCCGGCCGCAGGCAGCAGATGCCACGCACCACCAGATCGATTTCGACGCCCGCCCGCGAGGCGTGATAAAGCGCATCGATAATGTCCGGGTCGACCAGCGCATTCATCTTCATCCAGATCGCCGCAGGCTTGCCGGCCTTGGCGTGCTCCACCTCGGCGGCAATGTGGTGAAGGATGCGCTTGCGCAACGTAATGGGTGAGACCGCGATCTTCTCGACCTCGGCGGGCTCGGCATAGCCGGTGATGAAGTTGAAGATGCGGGCGACGTCGCGGGCGATGACCGGATCGGCGGTGAAGAACGACAGGTCGGTGTAGATGCGCGCTGTCACGGGATGATAGTTCCCGGTCCCTACATGCACAAAGGAGGTCAGCGAGGAGCCCTCGCGGCGCACCACGAGCGAGAGCTTGGCATGGGTCTTGAGCTCGATGAAGCCGAACACGACCTGGGCGCCGGCGCGCTCGAGGTCGCGCGCCCAGCGGATATTCGCCTCCTCGTCGAACCGGGCCTTGAGCTCGACCAGCGCCGTCACCGACTTGCCGGCCTCGGCGGCCTCCGCCAGCGTGCGGATGATCGGGCTTTCCGGGGAGGTGCGGTAGAGCGTCTGCTTGATGGCGACGACGTCGGGGTCGCGCGCGGCCTGCTGCAGGAACTGGACGACGACGTCGAACGATTCATATGGGTGATGGACAATCAGGTCCTTTTGCCGGATGGCGGCGAAGCAGTCGCCGGCGTGATCGCGGATGCGTTCCGGGAAACGCGGATTGTACGGCACGAATTCGAGGTCGGGCCGGTCGAGACGGGTGAGCTGCGCGAGCTCGTTGAGCGCCAGCATGCCGTGCACCAGGAACACCACGTCCTCGCTGCAGCCGAGCGCGCGCTGGACGAACCGCTTGAGCTCCTCCGGCATCGCCGCCTCGATCTCGAGGCGAATGACCGACCCGCGCCGGCGCCGCTTGAGCACGCTCTCGAACTGGCGGACCAGATCTTCGGCCTCTTCCTCGATTTCGATCTCCGAGTCGCGGATGACGCGAAAGCCGCCCCGCCCCTTCACGCTGTAGCCCGGGAACAGACGGGGGATGAACAGGCCGGTCGCCTGCTCGAGCGTGATCAGGCGGGCCGCTCCGTTCTCGGCGCTCGGCAGGCGGATGAACCGATCGATCTTGTGCGGCACGCGAATGAGCGCGTTCATCGCTTTGCCGTCGCTCGCGCGTGCGAGCTGCAGGGCGACCGAGAAACCGAGATTGGGAATGAAGGGGAACGGGTGCGCCGGATCGATGGCGAGCGGGGTGAGCACGGGGAACACGTGGTGGAGAAAATGGTCCTCGAGCCAGGCGCGCTCGTGCTTGCTCAAGCCGTCGCTGTCGACCAGCACGATGCCGCTGTCGGCGAGCTCGGGCTTGAGCTCGCGCCAACGCGCCTGCTGATCGCTCGCGAGGCTCGCGACCGCATCGCCGATGCGGGTGAGCTGCTCTGCCGGCGTCAGCCCGTCCGGGCTCTTCTCGGTAATGCCTTCCCGCACCTGGCCCCTCAGGCCGGCGACGCGCACCATGAAGAATTCATCGAGATTGTTGGCGCAGATCGACAGGAAGCGCACGCGCTCGAGCAGCGGATGATTGGTGTTTTCCGCTTCCTCAAGCACCCGGCGATTGAACTGGAGCCAGGACAGTTCGCGGTTAATGAAGCGTTCCGGGCTGGCGGAAATGTCGGTCGGCGCGGGTGCCGGTGGCGGAGCCGTCCGCGCTTCCGCGCGCGCCACGCCTGCCGATGCCATTTCCATCGGCAAGACAATACTTTCTGCGCGGTCGCTCATGCTGTTGAATACCTTCGAAACGCATCCTGGCGATCAAACATGTCGGTCCGATGACACATGCCGCCGCCCCGGAGAGCCGTCAACGACGCGGTTCCGGCGGCGGAGCACCCCAAGATTCAGATGGCTACACCCGTCTATATGGCTACACCCGTCTATATAGTCTCGAATAGTTAGTATCAGATGCCACTTGCGCCCGCGTTAGGCTGGCGAGCCGAGATTCAGCACCTCGGCGGCAAGCGCTCGCATCACCGCATAGGCGCTAACATA
>JBJMSU010000123.1:0-5124 GCA_045801465.1 Xanthobacteraceae bacterium
CACCTCGGTCTCCACCGAAGGCGTCGCCGAGGCGAGCAGAATCGGGATGTGCGCCTCGCGTGCGCGCACCACCGCCATGTCGCGCGCATGATAGTGGACACCGTCTTCCTGCTTGTAGACCGGGTCGTGCTCCTCATCGACGACGATCAGGCCGAGCGCCGCATAGGGCAGGAACAGGGCCGAGCGCGCCCCCGCCACGACCGAAACCTCGCCCGCCGCGACCGCCGCCCACGTGCGCGCGCGCCGGCGCGGGGTGAGCGCCGAATGCCATTCCGCCGGGCGCACCCCGAAACGCTCGGCGAAGCGGTCGAGGAACTGCGCCGTCAACGCGATCTCCGGCATGAGGATCAGAGTTTGCCGGCCCGTCCGGATGCTCTGAGCCACCGCCTCGAAATAGACTTCCGTTTTGCCCGACCCTGTCACCCCGTCGATCAGCGTGACCGAATAGCCGCCCTGCCGGACGGTGTTGCCGAGAGCACGCGCGGCATCGCGCTGAGCCGGAGTGAAGTCGGGCTTGACGAAATCGGGATCGGGCGGCGCCGCAATCGGCTGCGGCGGCAACACCAGGGGCTCGAGCGTGCCTTCGTCCACCAGGCCGTCGATGACGCCAGGCGAGACGCCCGCTTCCTCGGCGACTTCCGCCTTGCCGTGCACGAGCCCGTCGGCCACGAGCGCCAGCACGCGCCGGCGCGCCGCGGTCATGCGCTGCGGCGCCGGGCCGGCCATTCGCACGCCCACCTGCAGGCGCTCGGCCCCCAGGTGCTCGCCCATGCGCAGGCACATGCGCAAGACCATCCCGCGCGGGCTCAGCGTGTAGTCGGAGACCCAGTCGACGAAGCGGCGCAGCTCGCCCTTGAGGGGCGGAATGTCGAGCTTCTCGGCAACGTCCTTGAGCCGGTTGTCGAGCGACGGCCGCGCGCTTCCCTCTCCCCACACGACGCCCGTGTAGGCGCGCGGCCCCAGCGGCACGGTGACGAAATCGCCGGGGGCGACGTCGACGGCGGCCGGCACGCGGTAGGAATAGGCCTGATCGACCGCAAGCGGGACCAGCACGTCGACGGTGGCTGACGGCGTCGGCATCGATGCAGGCGATGTGCGCGGCAAGCCGTTCCTTCTCCTCGCTCGAAGCGACTTTCGCGTTAGCGTAAAGTTGAGGCGAGGTCACGAGCCAGTTCCGAACATGACGCGCTTTTCCGAGAACGATGGCCGGCTTACCGAATGGTTAAGAAAGGTGATGCGATAATCGCGCCATGGCGAAGAAGGCGCAGCAAGATAAATCGCCCTATTCCGCGGCGCCGGATGTCGCCGCCGAGCTCGTGCGCTGGTTCGCCTATCTCGGCGCCGAGCGCCGGATGTCGCCGAAGACCGTCGAGGCCTATGGCCGTGACGTCTCGCAATTCTTGGGCTTCCTGGCCGAGCATCTGGGCGGCAGTCCGTCGCTGCAGGACCTTTCCGCGCTGAGCGCCGCGGACGTGCGCGCCTTCATGGCGGCACGGCGCCATGACGGCATCGGCGGCCGTTCGTTGATGCGGTCGCTCGCCGGTGCCCGCTCCTTCGCCCGTTTCCTCGAGCGCAACGGCAAGGCAGCCGTAACGGCGCTCGCCGCCGTGCGCGCGCCCAAGGTCCCCAGGACGTTGCCCAAGCCGCTCGCCGTTGCGGCAGCCAAGCGCCTCCTCGATACCGAGCTGCGCGCCGGCGAGGAGCGCGAGCCCTGGATCTTCGCCCGCGATGCCGCCGTCCTGGCGCTGCTCTACGGCTCGGGCCTGCGCATTGCGGAGGCGCTGGCGCTGCGGCGCCACGATGTCCCCGAGCCGGGAGCCGGCGACGTCATCATGGTCACCGGCAAGGGCAACAAGCAGCGCATGGTGCCGGTGCTGCGGCAGGTGACCGAGCTTATCGCTGATTACGTGCGGCTTTGCCCGTTTCCGCTTGCTCCCGAACATCCGCTCTTCGTCGGCGCCAAAGGCGGCCCTTTGAGCCCGCGGATCGTGCAGCTCGTGATGGCGCGGCTGCGCGGCGCCCTCGGACTGGCCGAAACCGCCACGCCGCATGCGCTGCGCCATTCGTTCGCCACCCACCTGCTGGCGCGCGGCGGCGATCTGCGCGCCATCCAGGAGCTGCTCGGCCACGCCTCGCTGTCGACCACGCAGATCTATACCGCCGTCGACAGCGAACGCCTGCTCGCGATTTACCGCAGCGCCCATCCGCGCGCCTGAGCAAGCGAATGATCCACGGCGGCGACCGCCGGGGGTAATTTAAGCCCTTGCCAAGGCGCAATCAGTCGCTACATCGGCGGCGAATCGGCCAGGGAGGGCGACATGAGCCATGGCGTGCACGCGGTGCAGCACGAAGCCGAACACCAGATTCAACACGATGAACATGGGCACGGACACGGTGCAGCCAAGCAAGGCCCGGAAAACCGCAACAAGAAGATCGCGCTGGTGATCGCCGTCATTGCGCTGTTCCTGGCGTTCTCCGAGACGCTGGGGAAAAGCGCCCAGACGGCGGGCTTAAGCTACAACGTCGAAGCCTCGAACCTGTGGGCCTTTTTCCAGGCCAAGACCATCCGCCGCACCTTGGTGGAGACTGCCGCCCAGGCGATGGCGCTCGAGGCCGCCGCAGCGCCGGCCGAGCCGACCAAGGCGGCGATCAGCAAGCAGGTCGATTCCTGGCAGAAAACGGGCCAGCGCTACCGCTCCGAACCGGAGACGCGCGAGGGCAGCGTGGAGCTCGCCGAGCGCGCCAAAGAGGCCGAGCACAAACGCGACCTCGCCTTGGCGAAGTATCACCACTACGAAGTGGCGTCGGCCTCCTTCCAGATCGGCATCGTGCTCGCCTCGGCCGCCGTCATTACTGGGATGCTGGCTCTGGTCTGGGCCGCAGGCGCCCTCGCCGTCGTCGGGCTCGCTTTCATGGCCATCGGCCTGTTCGCCCCTCACGCCGTGCATTTGTTCTGAGCATGATCCCGAAAAGTGGGTACCGGTTTTCGGAAAAGATCATGCTCCAACAATAAACTATGGCTCAAGCGGCAGGTGCGCGCTGCACGCGCCGCCGCAGCCACGCGACCCGCCGCATGAAGCGGCCGGCGCGCTTCGGCCGCATCAGCCAGAACAGGGAGCGCATGCGGTGCCGGATCGGCGCGAAATGGTGCGCGATAAACGCACGCAGCTCGGCCTTCATGGGATCGAGCAGCGCGTGCGCCTGCTCCAGCCACAGGATGACGTGCTCGTAGACCCAGCGAAACCAGGCAAGCTGCAGGAGCTTCGGCCGCGTCGCGTCGAAGATGAAGGCCATCACTCCCATGCTCAGCACCTTGGCCAAGGCGAGCGTCGCCATGGCGCCGAGCCACGAGCCGTGCGCCAGCATCCATAACCCTACGAGCTTGAGCGGGAACAGGAGGGCGACGGGAACGAGGAAGACCAGAAAGGTCGCGGTCGGCGGCAGATGGTCAACCCATTGCGCCACCTGCAGTTTGAAGGCATCCCAGCGGATGCGATCCACCGCCCAGGCGACGAGCGGCCGCAAATGCTCCCACAGCCACGCCTCGAACAGAAAGACGAGGGCGATGAAGATCCACAGCGGTTTCAACAGGCGGCGCATGCGGGCAAATACGGTAGTCACATATGAATGGAGCGCTTGTCCACCGCCATTGCGGCTTCCTTCACGGCCTCGGTGAGCGTCGGATGGGCGTGGCAGGTGCGCGCGATGTCCTCCGACGACGCGCCGAACTCCATGGCGACGGCGGCTTCCGCGATCATGTTGCCGGCGTCGGGGCCGAGGATATGCACGCCCAGCACGCGGTCGGTGTTGGCGTCGGCGAGGATCTTGACGAAGCCATCGGTCGTCAGATTGACCTTGGCGCGGCCGTTGGCGGTGAACGGAAACTTGCCGACCTTGTAGGCAATGCCGGCTTCCTTGATCTCCTCCTCGTTCTTGCCGACCGCGGCGATCTCCGGGAAGGTGTAGACGACGTTGGGAATGACGTCGTAATCGACGTGACCGGCGCGACCGCCGATGATCTCAGCCACCGCGACACCTTCGTCCTCGGCCTTATGCGCCAGCATCGGCCCGGCGATCACGTCGCCGATCGCGTAGATGCCCGGCACGTTGCTGGCAAACTGCGCATCCACGATCACGCGGCCGCGATTGTCCAAGCGGACGCCGACGTCGCTCAGTCCCAGCCCTTCCGTGTAGGGCACGCGCCCGACCGCCACGAGCACCACATCGGCTTCAATAGTTTCCGCCGTGCCGCCGGCGGCCGGCTCGACGCGCACCTTCAGAGTCTTACCGCTGGCGTCGACCGCAGTGACTTTCGACGACAGTTTGAAGGTCATGCCCTGCTTCTGCAGGATGCGCTGGAACTGCTTGGCGACCTCGAGATCGATGCCCGGCAGGATGCGGTCGAGAAATTCCACCACCGTCACCTTGGCGCCGAGGCGACGCCACACCGAGCCAAGCTCGAGGCCGATGACGCCGGCGCCGATGACGAGCAGGCGCTCCGGCACGTGGTCGAGCGCTATGGCAGTATCCGACGACACGATGCGCTTCTCGTCGATATCGATGCCTTTGAGCCGCGCCACGTCGGAGCCGGTGGCGATGACGATATTCCGGGTTTGCAGGGTCTGCGCGCCGCCATTGCCCTTCACCTCGATCTTGCCGGGCGCGACAATGCGGCCGGTGCCATGCACGGCATCGATCTTGTTCTTCTTGAGCAGGAACTCGACCCCTTTGACGTTGCCCTCGACGCCGGCATCCTTGAATTTCATCATGGTATCGAGATCGAGCTGCGGGGTCTTCAGCTTGATGCCCATCCGGCCGAAACTGTGACCGGCCTCTTCGAACAGCTCGGAGGCATGCAGCAGGGCCTTCGACGGGATACAGCCGATATTGAGACACGTGCCGCCGTGGGTCGCGCGCTTTTCCACCACCGCGGTTTTCAAGCCCAGTTGCGCCGCCCGGATGGCGCACACATAGCCGCCCGGGCCGGTGCCGATGACGACGAGATCGTAGGCAGGGTCTGCCATCACACTTATCCTGGAGATTGCTTGGACGAGCCGGTCGGCGCGGACACTGCCCGATGCAGGTCGCCGAAACAAGCTGGAGGTCATATGGGGCTTTGGTCGA
>JBJMSU010000146.1:0-17883 GCA_045801465.1 Xanthobacteraceae bacterium
CCTATCCGATCCAGCCGAAGCCACACTCCATGGAGTTCCTGCGCGAGGTGGCGCATTTGCGGCCGCGCACGAACGTGATTGCGGCGGCGACGCGCGTGCGCCACACGCTGGCGCAGGCGATCCATCGGTTCTTCGACGAGAACGGTTTCTTCTGGGTCAATACGCCGATCATCACGGCGTCGGACGCGGAGGGGGCAGGGGCGCGGTTTCGCGTCTCCACGCTCGATCTCGCCAACCTGCCACGCACGCCACCGGGGCAAGTGGATTTCGCCCAGGACTTCTTCGGCCGCGAGGCGTTCCTCACCGTGTCGGGGCAGCTCAACGTCGAGGCCTACTGCCTCGCGCTCGCCAAGGTCTACACGTTCGGGCCGACGTTCCGCGCGGAGAACTCCAACACCAGCCGTCACCTCGCCGAATTCTGGATGATCGAGCCGGAGATCGCATTCGCCGACCTTAAGGACAATGCGACGCTGGCGGAAGCGCTCTTGAAGTTCACCCTGGAAGCGTTGCTGAAGGAGAGGCACGAGGATCTCGCCTTCTTCGACGAGCGGGTCGAGAAGGGCTTGCTGGCGAAGCTCGAGGGGATCGTTGGCTCGGAATTCGTGCGCATGGATTACGGCGAGGCGGTCGCGGTGCTCGAGCGGGCGAAGGAGAAGTTCGAGTTTCCGGTGAAGTGGGGCGTCGACCTGCAGTCGGAGCACGAGCGCTATCTCACCGAGAAGCACGCCAGGAAGCCGGTGATCGTGATGAACTACCCGAAGGACATCAAGGCGTTCTACATGCGGGTGAACGACGACGGCCGGACGGTGGCGGCGATGGACGTGCTGGCGCCGGGCATCGGCGAGATCATCGGCGGCAGCCAGCGCGAGGAGCGGCTCGAGGTGCTGGACGCGCGCATGGCGGAGCGCGGCATCGACAAGGAGCACTACGGCTGGTACCGCGATCTGCGCCGCTACGGCACGGTGCCGCACGCGGGCTTCGGCCTCGGCTTCGAGCGCACGCTCGCCTACGTCACCGGCCTCGCCAACGTGCGCGACGCGATCCCATTTCCAAGGACGCCGGGCAACGCGAGGTATTAATGTTGAACGTCGCGGCAGCCTATTTCTGACGCGGCTGCTTCAGCTCCTGGCCGGCGCTTGTCAGGCGCCCGGCGCGTTGGCCGGTGACGGCTTCGAGCAGCGTGCGGGCAGCATTCCGTACCTCTTCCTGAAAAGCGTGATCGACATCCAGCTCCTGATGGCTGGTGGCATACGGCTTCCAATAGCCGATATAGCGGTCCACTTCGGCAAGGGGACCGGCCGGAATCAGATGCATGTAGCACAACCAGTCGGAAAGGCTGCGCCGCACGTTTTCCGGTCCCTCGACATCGCCATGGACGATGACCGAGAACAGCCGTCCGGCAAGATGGCGCGGATAATCCCAGCCGGCGAGCTCGATCTCCTTCGCACGTTTGGCATCCTTGCCGTGAGTGAGTGACGGGTCGGGATTTCCGCCATCGGCGCAGACGAGCCGGTCCATCATCAGCTTCACCGGCGAGGAGACCTGATACCAATTGACCGGCGTCACGATCATGATGCCGTGGGCGGCCACCCACATCGGAAAGATGTCGTTCATCCAGTCCTGCGTCTGTCCGAGCGAATAGTTCGGATAGCAGGAGCACGGCCAGTGACATAGCGCGGGTGACGTCGAGAAGCAGGCCTTGCATGGATGAATGTGGCGACCGTATTCGGAGGCCAGCCGGTGCAGCTCGAGCACTTCGACTTCCACGTTGGGCGCTGCTGCAATCACGTCGCGCGCGATCTCGACCAGCCGCGAGGATTTCGACATCTCGCTCGGGCAGGTGTGTTCGCTGCGCGACGAGCCGCTGATGAGAAGGAAGCGGGCTGGCCCGTTCGAGTCGTCATGCCGGAGCTGCGCCGCCTTCACGGCCTCATGCGCGGCGATCCAGTCGATGGCGAGGTCATAGTCGGGATCGTGGAAACCCGGGCCGGCCTTGCGCGTCCGCGGGGCCTTGCGGTGATGGCTGTAGGCATCCCAGGCTGCCGTCGTGAGGCGCTCAAGCTCGCGCGACAATGAGTCGAATGCCGGGTCCTGAAACTGGCTGCGGAAGCGGCGGCTGAATTCGCCTTCGTCGAGCCGTGGATCGGACGTGCCCTTGCGCGGCTCGGTCGCTTGATCGCCGGACGTGGCTGGTTTTGCTGCATTCATCGCGGCCTCTCTGCGGGCAGGGCACTGAAGGTGCCGCTCATGCCGGCTAACCGGCATCGCCCCGATCTTCAACAAACGGAGAAAGGGCGCCATTTGATCCTTCGACGAGGTCGGCCCGATGCAGCCCGTAGCAGCCCGCAGGGCGGCATAGCGAAGCGTATTCCGCCGACAAGAACCGAGTCCGGCGCAATACGCTTCGCCATTGCGCCCGATGTGCTTGCCCCGCGTGGGCTGCATGCCTATGTGCTGGCGAGCCGGGGTCCATTGGGGAGTATCGGCGATGTTGTTGCCGCGATTCCGATCCGCCAAAGCTCGGGAAACCGCAGCCCTGGAGCAGCGCGTTTCGGCCTTGCAGACGGCGCTGCAGCAGTGCGGACAAGCGGCCAAACGGCTGAGGACATTCAGGCGCGAGGCCATCGCGGCCGGCGCCGTCCTCATGCTGGCGCTCGGCTTCGCGCTTGGTGTCTATCGTGAGCCGCTCGCGCAATCGGTGACGAGCCTGGCGCAGGCGGTCGGCTTTGCGAAAGCGCCGTTGTTCGGTGTCGATGCCGCCTCCGCGGCCTATCAGAACGGCGACTACACGACAGTGCTGCGGCTCACCCGTCCGCTCGCCGCGGAGGGCGATGTTCGCGCCCAGTCCTTGCTCGGGCTCGTCCACTACCGCGGCCGGGGCGTGCCGCAGGACTACGGTGAAGCGGCGACGTGGTTTCGCCGCGCTGCCGACCAGGGCGACGCGAACGCCCAGTTCTACCTTGGGGTCATGTCTTCCGCCGGCCAGGGCGTGCCGCAGGACTTCGCCGAGGGGGTGAAATGGTTTCGTCTGGCCGCCGATCAGGGCGACCCGCAAGCCCAGTACAATCTCGGACTCTCCTACGCCAAGGGTGAACTTGGGGAACCGGATAATGTGAGCGCGTATATGTGGTTCAATCTTGCCGCCGCGCGCTTCCAGGGGACCGACACCCGTCGCCACGCCGCCATCTCCGGTCGCGACGTGGCGGCGAGCAAGATGACGCAGGAGCAGATCGCCGAAGCGCAGAAGCGCGCGCGCGAGTGGCGACAGAAATAGTCTCGGGGCATGGTCGCGTCGCCCCCCAGGTCCAATCACTGCGTCAGCTTGGCAATCCGCTCCAAGGCCGGCTTCCACATCTCCTGCTGGTCGCGGACGAAGGCCGTCACCTCGGCGGCCGACATCGGCCGCGCGTAGGCGCCGCGTCCGGCCAGCTTGGCCTTGAAGTCGGCATCGCCGAGCACGGTGCGCAGGTCCTGACTCACCTTGGCGATGATCGCCTCCGGCGTGCCGCGCGGCGCCACCACGGCCTGCCAGCCGCTGGCGACGAAACCGGGCAGGGTTTCCGCCACCGTCGGAAGGTCGGGCACGCTCGGCAGACGCTCCGTCGCGGCGACCGCAAGCGCCTTGAGCGAGCCCGAGGCAAACGCGCCGGCAAGCCCGGTATAGCCTTCGATGATCACCGGGACGCGGCCGCTGATGACATCGGCCACCGCCTGCGAGCCGCCGCTATAGGGCACCATCTGCAGCTTGATGCCGGTGCGCAATTGCAACAACTCGCCGGTGAGATGCGTGAGCCGGCCGATGCCGGTCACCGCATAGGAAATCTGATCGGGCCGTTCTCGGGCGAGCGCGATCAGCTCGGGCAGCGTATTGACGCCGAGCGTCGGCGAGACGCCGATCGCCATGGGCTGGTCCGCCGTGAATCCAATCGGCGCGAAATCGCGCGGCAGCTCGAGCGGAAGATTGGGCGCCTTGCCGGGCACCGCCAGGAACACCGAGAGGGCGGGCGCGTAAAGGGTGTAGCCGTCCGGGACGGCGTCGGCGGCAATCCGCGCCGAGATGGCACCGCCGGCACCCGGCTGGTTGACGACCAGAACCTGCTGGCCCCAGTGCTGGCTCAAGCCATCGGCAATGATGCGCAAGCCCACATCCACCGCGCTGCCGGGCGAGGAGTCGGAAATGAGCTTCACCGCTCTTACTGGATAATTTTCGGCCTGGGCATGCGCTTCATGGGCCGCGCTCGCGAGGGCGAGCAGGCATATCGCCAAGCCACGTCGGTAAGGCGTCATGTTTCTCTCCCGGGATGCCGTCGTTCTGCTGCGGCGGCCACGGATGGTCTCCGGGACTTTACCGCAATTATCCACCTCAGTCCGGGTGGGCGTGCGGGTGAACGTGACGCTCGGCATTCCCGCTGGTCGCGCTATCTATGACCTCATGGGGTCGACGACCTGCTGGACCTGCCGGCATCGAGGCGTTCGCCTGGGTCCAAGAGCAACTTCGTCGCAACGGCGGCCAACAACCTGAAAAAGCGCATGGGCCGGCGGACCCGATGGACATGCATTGCGGCATCGCCAGGGTCTGCGCGAACGACTGAAGATCTCACCGTTCCTGTAAGCCGCCACGGTCCTCGACTCAGTCGGCGGGAAACAGCCCTGATGGCGGGCACACGACCATGTCGCGGACGCGCCAGCCATAGTCGTCGGAGATCTGCACGCGGCGCACTTGGCAGTTCGGCGGCAGGCCCGGGGCATATTCGTAGAGCGGCACGCCCGCATCGAGCGTGGAGGCGCCGAAGGTCCAACTCGGTTGCCGTAAGCCCAGGGGCCGCCGCCCGTGCGCAGCGCCGTGGCGGCTTAGCGCACCGCCGCGCCCATGGACGGCTCCGCTGCGCCGCGCAAGTCCGCTGCGCGGGCCTGCGACGGAGCTGCCGCGGAAGCCGCCGCCAGCGCCGGCGCCTCGCGCAGTGCTGACCCCACTGCCGACACGCGCGCAAGCAATATCCGCCGTGAGCAGCGCAGTGCCGATCGCCGCTGCGGCGACCATTGCGAGCATCGTTTTGCTCATGTGCGCTCCTTCGGCCGGACTGGAAGAGCCACCTTATCAGGACTGCGACCGGGTGCGAACAAGGACGGAAGGAGGCCTGTGCCGTGTTGGGTTTGCGAGTCCGGAATTTTGCCCGCCGCCATAGTTCTGGTCATCGCGCTTTGTGCGCGTTGCCGCGATCGGTGCTGCCGCAATCAATTCGATTCGGGTATTTTGGCTGGCAGCTGCATATATCGGGCTCGAACTCGCCGCCGCTGCTGATCGGTTCCTTGGGCCTGATCGCCGGGTTCGGACTTACCCGATTCGCGGCGTGGCTGTTCTGCCAAAAGGGTGCCGTCAACTGAGAGCATGCCCATTCCAACGGGACGGGACATGCTCGATGACGATCAACTCGCCTGCGCGTCGCCCAGGCCGAAACGCGGGTTCGGGTCGCCGTTATTGGCAATATGGGCGGCGAATCCGGCATAGCTCGACGGATTGAACAGCGAGCGATCGGCAGTCTGCGTGTCATAGGCCGGCTCGAACTCCGAGACGTGCACGGCCCTATTGCCGGAGAGCCCGCTAAAATCGACGGAATGCATGCCCTCGTGAATGAGGATCGCGGCGCGCGAATGCGGTCCGATGCGGTCGCCGCAAGGCGCATTGAAGTCAAGGAAGGCCGGCCCGAAGCGGACGCGACGCGATCCCGTATTCGACTCCGCCGGAGTCCTGATACCGTTGACCGGGATGCCGTCCTCGAACGTCGTGGCGCTCGAATTGAGCACGGCGGCGAGGTTGGTGAAGGTGGTGATGATATGGTCGAGATCGGCTTTTCTGCGCGCGCGCCGAATTCCGTCACCCGCCGAGCCCGGCGGCAGCAGGCGAAAATGGACGCGCAGCGCATCGTCGACGAGCGGCGCAACCGTGTCCGGCAGGCTACCGGCGCGGAGAAAGGTCAGGCTCAGCAGGCTCGATGAGATCTTGCCAACCGCCCGGGGCACGTCGGTACGGGCGAGCGCGGCGCCGAAGTGACCGGCGTTGGTCGTGTAGAACGTGTTGCTTTCCCGGTCGAGCCGGCTGACGACTTCCCGGCCGGCGATGCCGGTGTCCTGACTGAGGCCAAATCGTCCCTCGCACGCCCTGACGGCCGCCTGCGTCTCGCCCATGTAATTGCTATTCTGAACGCCCGAGTTCTCGTCGACGCCGTGATGCGGCACGTCGAAACCGTTGAGGATCAGCGCCGCCTGCAACAGGTGCACGTGTTGCCCGGCGGCGCCGGGCTTTATCGCCGGGTTGTTATTCTCGGCGCTCTGGATGCGAGCATTGTCCTGCCATCCGGCCCACGACAGCGTCATGAGTGTCTCCCCAGGCTCCCACCAGCAACGTGGCGATCCGCGATGCGGCGGGGCTTGTTTCCCTCTCATCAAGTCTCCGTGATTAGTCGCTGCCGAGGCTACCTCGGTTCAGTGAACGCGCGCGGCCTCGCGCGAACCGCGACATCATCGGCAAGGCCGGCAGCAGCGCAAGGAACGTGAGGCAGCCGGCAATGGCCGCGTTTTGTGACGTGAGTCACACCGATTTCGCGTCCGCATCCTTGCTGGCAGGCTGATTCAGCCGAGCCTCAGATCTTCCTGACGGTGACCTGCGGGTAAAGGGCGTGAACGTTTCGATCGATCCGGCACGCGCCCCGACGGACGCGAGGCGATCTCGGCACGGCAACCAAGAACGCAATCAGTTCTTCTTGTAGGCCTCGACCACGGCCCATCCGTCGGCACCTGCCTTGCGCAGCCATTCGGCCGTCAGTTGCTCGCCGACCTGCTTCAGGCCTGCCGCGAGCCCGTCTTCGGGCGGGAGCACCTTCAACCCGTTCTTCGCAAGCTCACCGAGATACCAGCGGTTTTTTTCCTGCGATGCGGCCCAGCCGCGCAGCTCCGCGGCTGCGGCTGCTTTGAGCACCGCTGCCTGCGTCGGCTCGTCCAGTTGATCGAACACCGCTTTGTTGACGAACGTGATGTTCTTCGGGATCCATGCTTGCGCGTCGTAGAAATAGGTCATGTACTCCCACGCCCGGCTGTCGTAGCCGGTCGCGCTGGACGTCATGAAAGCGTTGATCAATCCCGTGGCGAGCGCCCGCGGTAAATCGGCTGCCTGGACCGTGACTGGATGCGCGCCGACAATCTCCGCAATGCGCGTCGTTCCGGCGTTATACGCGCGCCAGAACAAGCCCTTCATGTCGGCAAGCGTACTGATCGGCCTTTTGGCATAGATCCCCTGCGGCGGCCACGGCACCGCGAACAGCACCATCAGCCCGTGCGCTGCAAACTTTCTCTCGATGGATGGTTTGGAGACGACCCACAATTTCTTCGCGTCGTCGAAGCTCGTGGCAAGAAAGGGTACGACGTCGACGCCAAACATCGGGTCGTCGGCTTCGTGCAGCGAGATGAGGACCTCCCCCATCTGCGCGCGGCCGATCTGCACGACGCGCTTGATCTCCGGCGCCGTATATAGAGCGGCGCCGGGGTGCACGGTGATCACAAGCTTTCCGGCAGTTGCGCCGGCAATATCCTGCGCGAACGCAGCGAGATTGTCGGCATGAAAATTTGTCGCCGGATAAGCCGAAGGGAGAATCCACCGGCTCTGCGCCTTCGCCTGCTCGGCGGCGCCCAGCACCAGCGTTGCCAGAATGAGCGGGGTGATCCGGACGAGCATCATGGTCCTGCCATCTCCATGCTCCCAGCAGGACGAAGCCCATCTTGAAGCGGGTGCGCGCGACACTTTAGCATCGCGCGCTGTCATAATCACGCTCGGCATTGGGCTCCGCGGCGGCATCCCGCCGCGATTGCGCTCAACGACCAGGAGGCGGACCGATGCCGGCGTTCGATGTCGTGGTGATCGGGCTCGGCGCGATGGGAAGCGCCGCCGTCTACCAGCTCGCTCGCAGAGGCAAGCGCGTCATTGGCATCGACCGTTTCGAACCGGGCCATGCTTTCGGCTCCTCGCATGGCGCAACGCGGATCATCAGGCTCGGCTATTTCGAGCATCCGTCCTATGTGCCGCTGCTGCGCCGCGCCTACGCGCTGTGGCGCGATCTCGAGGCCGCCTGCGGCCAGCCGCTTCTCCGCGTCACCGGCATCGCCGAGATCGGCCCGCCGGACGGAACGCTCGTCACCGGAACGCTGGCGGCGGCCCGCCTGCACGCGCTACCGCACACGGTGCTCGCCGCATCGGACGTGATGCGACGCCTCCCGTTTCGCATCCCTGCGGACTACCTCGGGGTGTTGCAGCCGGACGGCGGAATCTTAAGCCTCGAGCCGGCAATCCTCGCCCATCTTTCCTTGGCGCAAGCGGCCGGCGCCGAATTGCGGACCCGAGAGAACGTGCGCATCATCGCACCCTGGGCCGGCGGTGTACGGATCAGCACCGATCGCGGAGACCTCGAAGCCGGGGCAGCCATCGTTGCCGCCGGTCCATGGATGAAGAAGCTCCTGCCGGATCTGCACGCGCCATTGCGGGTCACGCGCCAGGTGATGGCGTGGTTTGAGCCGCTTGAGGCGGCGCTGTTTACGCCTGATCGGTTTCCCGTCTTCCTGCTGGAAAGTCCGCACGGCGTGCACTACGGCTTTCCGCTGGACGACACGGGCGTGAAAGTCGCCAAGCACCATCACGGTGATGAAACGGTCGACCCCGATACCTGCGATCCACAGATATCGAATGCCGACGAAGTCATCATTCGTTCGAGCCTGGCCGAGTATCTGCCGGCCGCCAACGGGCCGCTCAAGGCTGCCCAGACCTGCCTCTACACGATGGCGCCCGACGGCGACTTCGTCATCGATTCCTTGGGCCCGATCGTCGTTGCGTCAGCGTGCTCCGGTCATGGCTTCAAGTTCGCGCCGGTGGTCGGAGAAATCGTTGCCGATCTCGCCACCACCGGAGCCACCTCGCACGACATCTCGCGCTTCCGGCTCGATCGCTTCGGACCGGCATGAGCGCGGCACGCCGCCAACTGCGACTTGTCATGGCCGGGCTTGTCCCCCGGCTGTCCGATTTAGCACTGACGGCGACGGCTCTCCCGTGCTGCCAGCGGCAGGCGACAATTGCGTGTTTGCTCGCCCCGCCATAGAACAAGAACGTGCATCCCATCACGCCGACACAAATTGCTGCACTGGTGGCGGAGGCCAAGGCTAACCCGCGCCGCCGCGCACATTTGCTTCTGCACGCCGGGCACGACGACCAAGTGCAGCGCCTCCTCATCGCTTTGCAACCCGGAAGCTACGTCCGGCCGCACCAGCATTCGCAGCAATGGGAGATGCTGGTGTTGCACCGCGGCCGGCTCGACGTGCTCGCCTTCACGCAAGACGGGACGCTGCTCGCGCGCCATCAGCTGGATCAATCAACGCCGGTGATTCAGATAGCAGTCGAGACCTGGCACGCCGGCGTTGCCTTGGAGCCGGACACCGTCGTCGTGGAGGTGAAGCCGGGGCCGTATCGTCCCAATGAATTTGCCGCGTGGGCGCCGGAGGAGAACACACCGGGTGCCGGGGACTTGGTGTCCTGGTTGGAAAAGGCCGCGGTAGGGATGCGGTGGGACGGTTAATGGCGGACGCTTGAGCCCGCATGAGACTCAAAGCTTCTGGCCGCCGCCGACGGGAACCGAAGACAGGCCGAAGTCCGATTTAGCTTGTGCAAAGGGCGATATTCTGCGAGCGTGCGTTCTTGAATCGCTGAACGGTTCGCACATTCAATAGGATGCGTTATGCCAGAGGCAGCTCTTTCCAGATTCCTGATCGGCCCGTTCGGCTTGCACGCGTTCATCGCTGGCGCTCTGGTCCTGTTTGCAGGATTCTTGTGGGTCTTCAACTTCACGAATTTCTTTTGACGTGAAAATGGCTGCGCTCAAGCGTCGCAGCCGCTGAAGGCGGTCTTTGGTCCGCACCGGGGCGCGAAATCCTGATTCGTCACGCGTAGGCGATCGCCACCCGGCGAGGTTTTGGCCGCGCATCGCTGCGGGCCGGCGACTCGCACGCAGGCCGTGCCGTCAAAAGTCGGCACCGATCAAATCGTAGGACCCTCTGCGCCCGCGCTTGTAGACTTTCACCGCAGTTGCACAAATCAGCTCGCGATGCGAATCGAAGGCGTTGAGAAATCCAGCCTCATCGCGCTGCATATCGGGTTCGATGCGCTGAAGCGCCTCCTCGGTCACGAAGAACGAAGCCTCCATGGCGCTGTCGTGTCCCCAGAACCGGACTGCGCGCCGCGTCGCATCGTAAGAGCGGCTTCGATTGGGAAAGCTCAGCGTCATGCCGGTTGGATCATCATTTTCGAATGCCGAAGTGCCTGCACGATTCCGCTGCCATGTCGTCTACGTACGACAGCTATCGCTCGAGGGCGGCCGCTAGGCGCGCTCGAGCTCGCTTTCCTTCACCACGCGTTCGTGCTGCTCGCGTGCGTGCTTGATGCGGTACTGGTGCTCGCCGTCGGTGCTGTGTGGGAGCTGACGCACCACCTCGTAAGGCCCGTCGGCGGCGTTGCGATAGGGAAAGCCGCGGCTGAACCGGACCCGCTGTCCCGGCTGATATCGGTGAGTCATGGCATGTCATGCGCCAAGTCTGCGCATCCGCTCGTCTGCGTTCGATGTCCAGGAACCGCGAACATGGCGCCGCTCCCCTGTTGCAGGCGGGAGCGCGACCGGTCTCTCAGCCACCGACGCCCTGTAGCATCAATGTCGGTGATCTGCGCATTCTAGCTCGGGCGGGCCGGAATAGCGACTGGAAATCGGTGACGCGAGCGAGGGCTCAACGCCTCTTGGCGGAACGGGCAGGCATGGTCGGAGCTGCCTCGTCGGCGTCGCGCGTCAGTCGAAGAGCTCGCAAGCGCGCAGTCTTCTCACGTACGGCGAGACGACCCGCGTGGTACTCCGCCATGGCCTTTTGGCCTTCCCGAAGCTGCGCTTCCTTCTTCTTGAAACTTGCTTCGGCGACATCGTGTGCTTGCTTGGCGTTCATCTTCAAAGCGGCCGCTCCTTTTTGACTCTGCCCAGTGGGACCCGGCGAGCGAACCGGCGGTTCGGCGATTGAAGATAACGCGCGGCAGCCGACGTGGTTCCGCATGGCGGCGGGAGATTTGCACGCACGTTGGCCGCCAGCGCACGATTGCGGGGAAGTCTTGCCTTGCAAAAGCCGCCCTCACACGATACCTACGATGATCGACATTTGGCCGGACAATCGGGCCGTTTCGCCTTTGCTGTATGCCAGGCGCACGATCGGACCCTCCCAAACATCGAGAGACTGCACTTCTCGTCGCGGTGTTTGCGGCCCGTGCATCCCAGTGCACCTCCAACAGCGAAAGGACATCTCATGAATACCGGCACCGTAAAGTTCTACAACGTTCAGAAGGGCTTTGGCTTCATTCAGCCGGACGACGGCGGCAGAGACGTGTTCGTCCATGCCACCGCCCTGGAACGCGCCGGCATGCATAGTCTCAGCGAGGGTCAGAAGGTTTCCTTCGAAACTCAGCAAGACCAACGCACAGGCAAGATCGCCGTCGCGAACATCCAGGCCGGGTAGCTTGGCGAAGCAGGGCAGCCTGCGCGCTCATACTCTGATTGGTCTCGATGGCGGGGAAAGGCCATCCCGCAAGGCCTGCTTTGTCACGCGAAAATGTGGCCGAACCGCGCGTGAACGCGTGCTCATGCGCGGCGATCATGACTTGCGCAACCTCGGTGCGGCCATAAGGCCGAAGCGCGCGAGAAGCCGTCCCTTCGCAATGGCAAGCGAGGTTCGTCTTGTCGCATGCCGATGACAGGAAAGGATTTTCGCGTGCAGGTATTCGTCCGCGACAACAATGTCGACCAAGCCCTCAGAATCCTGAAGAAGAAGATGCAGCGGGAAGGCGTCTTTCGCGAAATGAAGCGCAAGAGGTTCTACGAGAAGCCGTCAGAGAGAACGACCCGGGAGAGGAGCGAAGCGGTCCGCCGGGCACGCAAGCTCGCCCGCAAGAAGGCCCAGCGCGAAGGTCTCATCGCCGCTCCGCGTCGAGCCAAGACGGCAGCCGGCAGAGCGGGCGCAGGCCGTCAGGACGGGATGCGCACGGCTGTCGTCCAGGCATGACCGCAAAGCCCACACAGCCATTGATGATGAATCAAGCCGGCGCCGAGGAAAGCGGAGGCGATCGGCGCGATCGGCGCCGGCATGCCGCACGCGGGACAACGCCGTTCCGCGGCACGTTCCCCCTTTTTCGACAGGGACCGGCGTGTCGACGCGGCGTGTAGCCGCCGCTGCCATTTGCGATCGATCTCGCGGCTGATGTCGATGGGATAGGCGAGGGTCACGGGTGATCTCCAATGTTCGAGGCGAGAGCGCGACCCTGTCTCTCGGCCACCGACGCCTGTGAACATATTGCCGGTGATGCCCCCCATATGGGGACCACAGCCGCCATTGGCCAGCCATTTCTTCGGCCGAGCCAGGCTAGTGCTCCGATTCCGAAAGTTCGCATCGCTGCGCGGCACACCCTCGTGTGAACTTCGCAATGCGGAGCAGCAGCAGCTCTATGCTTCCACTGCGGTTTGGACGCTATCAAGCCGTGCTGCCGGGGTGATGGACAAATTCAAATCCGTCGCACCTAAAACAGCATGTCCTTGGCCCAGATTTCGACATCTCGCCGAGCCTGCTCGTGCGGCAGGCCATAACGCTGCTGCAGCCGTGCAATCAGCTCGGGCAGCGTCCTAATCTCTGCGTAATCGGAACTGGTGAGCCGATCCCATTTAGCCTGCGCGGTTCGCAGGCGATAGGCATTTATGCCGACGCCGGCGTGAGCGGGGTCAAGGTCGAACATCGACGTGGCCTTTCGAGATTGTGTCAGCGTGTCCTGCGACGGGACGACTTATCGCGACGTTTCCGCCGCGCAGGACAGCCGTGCGAAGTCCTCCAGCACGGCTGCGATCAGTTTCTGTCGTCGCGGATCTTGCGCGGCCGGAGTTGCGGCAAACAGCGTGAGCAGATAACGCGCCTTCTCGGCGGCCTCGAGCCAGGTCAGCGCCGGCGCAGCGAGGAGTTGCGATTCCAGTTCGCTCTGGCGCAAGCGCAGCGTGCGTTCGTTGGCTTCGACCTCGGCCACGAGCCGACGGAGATCGGTCGCCTTCTGGGCGGCCATTCCGCGGTGCTGATCGAGATCGATCGTTTTGTCCGTCATGACCGCATTATCCGTTCGCGAATGCCTGCGCCTCACGTCTGCACGGCGCGGCGCGCAAGCGGGTAGCGGACGCTGGCGTACAGTTGGCGTATTCCTTCGCTGTCGAATCTTTCCTCGTCGACTTCCAGATAGGCTCCGAGCAGAAGCGCGGGCGGGAGGTCCTCGATGGCGAACCGGATGGCGTCCGCGGCACGCGTGAAGCGTTTATAGCCGACCGGTTGTCTCATTGCCTTGCGGCTTCTGGTGGGGAACAGCTCCGCCGCAGTGTCATAGTCGAAACTGGTCAGTCGCAGGTCATCCGGGCGGTTGGCGGCGGGCCGCTTGGCAGCAGCGGTTGAAGAAGTCTTCGTCATCCCAAGCTCCAAAAAATGTAATTATGCGGGTATGTCATCCAAAACTCCCATACGCATATAAGCACTTGGCGCGTTAAAGCTAGTTTTTCGGCCAAATATATTTCCCCGGTTAAATAATTCCGCGATCTTATCTATGGACGAATCGGATGCGATGCAGTATTCTTCACGCTATCGTCGGGATCTATTATCGGGCTTCGACGGCTGAGAGAGGCGTGCGCTCCCGCCTGATTGCAGCGGGTGCGCACATGGCTCCTTCATTCAACCTTCCGCTCGCGGTGCCGATTACGCTGATTTTCGCGACCTTGGTCGTGGGATACGCGATTTCGTTCGCCGTCTACCGGGCCTTCTCGTGAGGCGCGTGTGGACGGATGAGAGGATAGCGGCCCAGTGACCAAGCCCGGACACGCGCTTCACGCCTGCACAGCGACGCCGCTGGTGCCGAGCTGACGGAACCAGAGTCTCATGATCGCCGTATCCAGGGACTTGGCTTGGAATTGCTTCGCCGCCTATTTGCATGCGCTCACAGCGTGTGCTGTCTTCGCATTCATCGCCGCAATCGTGCTCGGCCTGTTTTGAAATAGGCGCATGTACGTCGGCAAGCGTCGCCGTCGCGTGATCTCGAGGTGGACATCGGCGCCATGACGGCGGAATGCGGATCGGACGAGCGCTTCACGTCCGAGCTCGTGGCGCTGCAGCCGTTGGTGTCGGAACGTTTTGTGAGCGTGACCGGCAAGCTTATTTCGCTGAGCGAACAAGCCCGTTCGTTCGCCTCATCGCCTCGGTTTCGATTCATACCTGCAGGAAAGCGGTAACCGCCATTCCGTCGCCGTTTGAGGCGGATTGCACACGCGTTGCACCAAGCTTCGTACGCTGCACACCCCGCACGTCTATGAGTTGCGCCGACGCGTCACCGAATGATTGATTAGCGCGTCACGAACCCGTATTGCCTTTGGTCTCGTCTCGCCGTCCGAGGAACTCCCGCGATGATGTCCGATGCCGACCGCAGAAAAGCTGCCGATATTCTGCTCGCCGCCGAAAAGCAGCGCAAACAGGCGACGCAGCTGTCCACCACGTGGCCGGGCATCACCATGGAGGATGCTTATGCGATCTCGACCGAAGTGGCCGACCGGAAGATCGCCGCCGGCGCCAAGCTCATCGGTCACAAGGTCGGCTTGACCTCCAAGGCGATGCAGCGCTCCTCGCAGATCGACGAGCCCGACTACGGGCACCTGCTCGACCATATGATGATCGCCGACGGCACCAAGGTGCCGCACGCCGATTACTGCCGCCCACGGGTCGAGATCGAGCTCGCGTTCGTGCTAGGCAAGTCGCTGAAGGGCCCGGGCGTCGGCTTGCCCGATGTGCTGCGTGCGACCGAATACGTGGTGCCGGCCATCGAGATCGTCGATGCGCGCATTCAGGACCAGCGCAAGATCTTCGACACCGTGGCCGACAACGGCGCCGCTGCCGGCATCGTCATCGGCGGACGTCCGATCGGTCCCCTTGATGTCGACCTGCGCTGGGTCGGCGGCATCATGTACCGCAACTCCGAGATCGAGGAGACCGGCGTGGCGGCCGGCGTCCTCGGTCATCCGGCGCTCGGCGTCGCCTGGCTCGCCAACAAGCTCGGCTCGCACGGCGTTGGACTGGAGCCCGGCCACCTCGTGCTCGCCGGCTCGTTCACGCGCGTGGTGTTCGCGCAGATAGGCGACACGCTGCACGCCGACTTCGGCGCGCTCGGCGGCATCGCCGTACAGTTCGTATGAGCGGTTTTTCGATGGAGCTTCCCCGCAACGCCTTCAAACACGCGATCGCGGCCGGCCGGTTGCAGATCGGCCTGTGGAGCAGCCTCGCCAGCAACATCGCCGCCGAAATCGTGTCCGATTCGGGATTCGACTGGATCCTGTTCGACAGCGAGCATTCGCCCAACGAGATCCCCGGCCTGCTGGCACAGCTGCAGGCCGCGGCGTGTGGCACGGCGACGGCCATCGTGCGTCCGGCCTGGAATGATGCCGTGCTGATCAAGCGGGTGCTCGACATTGGCGCGCAGGCGATCCTGGTTCCTTACGTGCAGAATGCCGAGGAGGCCCGCCGCGCCGTGGCGGCGGTGCGCTATCCACCGGCGGGAATTCGCGGCGTCGCCGCCGCGGCGCGCGCCAGCCGCTATGGCCGGGTCACGGACTATCTGAAGAAGGCCGACAGCGAGATTTGCCTCCTGGTACAGGTCGAGACGCGCGCGGCCCTGGATGAACTCGAGGCCATCGCTGCCGTCGATGGCATCGACGGCGTCTTCATCGGCCCGTCCGATCTGTCCGCCTCGTTCGGCCACATCGGCAATCCGCAGCACGCCGAGGTGCAGACGGCGCTGGAGCAGGCCGCCAAGCGCCTGAAGGTGCTCGGCAAGCCGGCCGGCATCCTGACGCTGAGCGAGGACGAAGCGCGGCGCTATATCGGCTGGGGCTACACGTTCGTGGCGGTCGGCTCTGACATCGGCCTGTTGGGGCGCGGCGCCGACGCGCTGGCGCGAAAATTCAAGTCCGGCTGAAGCGGGCCTTCAGTAGCCGACGCCCAGGAAGAGCATGGGAGCTTGACGTCGCGGAAAGGCGGAGGCCACGCGCCAGTCCCGCTCGGAAGGAGATGCCGCGTAGGATCCGTCCCGCCGCGCGGTCACCCGCGGCTGCTCGCGTGCGCTCTCGCGGCTGATCTCGTCGGTGGGCCGCCGGGGAAGCTTCGTCTCCTCGACGCTCTTGCGCGGCTTCGCCTCCTTCGCGGCCTGCACCGGCGTCTCGATCGGGCGGGGCGCCATCTCGTACTGGACGGGCGTCTCGACCGGCCGCGAGGCAATTTCGTATTGCGAGGCGCTCGTCGTGACGGTGTTCTCGGGCTTGCTCTCCGTCGCTGTCGGGCTGATGTCGGTCTTCTCGGCCGGGTCGCTGGTATCGGCGGCCCACACGATGGTCGTGTCGGACGTCTCGGCGCGCGCCGTCGCCGGGCGGAGCATCTCGGTGCCATCGATGGCCTTGATTTCGCGCGGCGCCGTTCCGACGAAGGCGAAGCTCTCCGTCAGTGAGGAGGAGACCAGCGGGATCTGTTCGCCGTTCGAGGCGCGCGATACGCCGACACGCGTCTGCCTGAACACCGTCTCGGCACCGACGCCCGGCGCATTGATCTCCTTCAGCAACTCGCCGATAAGCAGGCTGTGTGCCCCGTCGCCGTCGACGACGACCTTGCCGGGCGCAGCCGCCGACACCAATAACGTGCCGAGCGGTGCATCGATGGGGGCGAGGCCGGCGGAGAGCCCACGGAAGCGACGCTCAAACGGGTTCCGGCGCGAGGCATCGAGGATGGCGAGCTTCACGCTGGCGCCGCGTCCATCCATGTCGGCGAGCAGGGACTCGATGCTGATGCCGTCGCGCCGAACGTCCGCCTCTCTCCAGATACGGGCATCGACCGGAATCATATAGCTCTCCCGGCCGGCTTGAATGCCCAATCCACCGTAGGAGATGAGGGCCACCGAGCCGGGCTTGATTTTCGCCTTGAAGGCCTCGACGACACGCTTCATCTCGTCTTTGCCGAGATTGGTCTGCAGATCGACGGTGAAGCCGCTGCGCCGGAGCTGCTGGGCGAGCGCCTGAGCGTCCCTGACCGGATGCGCGAGGGGAGCAGTGGCGTCGGGATAGTTGGCGTTGCCGATGATCAGGGCGACCCGCGACGTCGACACCGCGGACTGCAGGACCGGCACTTTGCCGAGTGCAGGTTTCGCTTGCTCCGGCGCCAATTTCCCGACCGCGAAACTGATGCCGAATGCGACGGGCAGCAGGGCCACAACGGGGATGGCATATTTGACAGCGCCGAGCACTCTGGAACGGAATTTGAACATAGTCGAAATCCCAGGCTTCGAAGATCCAACGTCGTTCCAGCAACGTGGCACGAGAAGAGGCGGAGAACCGTGACTAAGGTCACGTTGCCTCCACTCCGGCGATCTCGGCCGGCCGGGCGCAGCCGTGACAATTGTGGCAGTCGGGAAGAGGGGGTGGTCAGAACCAGCGTTCGCGGACGAGGACGGTATCGCCGGGGCGGATCTGGAAGGCGAGGGGGACCCTGCCGCGGTAGAGCTGGCGCTCGTCAGAGCGGCTGACCTCGACGGTCTTCTTCTCGGCGCGCGGGGTGAAGCCGCCGGCAATGGCGATGGCGGTCTCCGCCGTCATGTTGGCGACGTAGGGGTACTGGCCGGGCGCGGTGACCTCGCCGAGGATGAAGAACGGCCGATAGGCCTCGATCTCCACCGCCACATGCGGCTCGCGGATATAGCCGTTGCGCAGC
>JBJMSU010000190.1:0-20439 GCA_045801465.1 Xanthobacteraceae bacterium
CTCGCCCGAGAACCGCGTCACCCGCGGCGCCGTGGTGCCGGTATACGGGCGGGTGTAGGCAAGGAGACCGCATGTCCCGGCCTGCCATCCACCCCGGCGAGATTCTCGCCGAAGAGCTCGAGGAACTTGGTGTCAGCCCCAGGGAGCTGGTCCGTCAGATTGCGGTGCCGCCCAACCGCATCACCCAGATCATTCAAGGCAAGCGGTCGATCAGCGGGGACACCGCGCTTCGTCTCGGTCATTGGTACAAGACAAGCGCGCAGTTCTGGCTCAATCTTCAGTCCGCCTACGACATCCGTGTTGCGGAACAACAGGCCGGGAAGGAAATTGCCTGCCTGCCGCGGCGACCGGCGGGCGCAGCGGTGTAAACGCGTCAGCGAAATGCGGGAGCGGCCGTTCCCCGGATTTCGGGCTTCGCGCTCATCCGGGCTTGTATGGGGATGTGATTGTCAAGAGGCGTGATTGGTCAGGGCATGCTTTTGCCTTGGTCGGTGAGATGGAGCGCGAGGTGCGCATGGTGGTTGTTTCGTCCCGACGGTTGCCTGCCGCGCCGGGCCGCGGCCGCGGTCAAGGCTGGCCGCAGGCCACCGCCGAAGGCGGCGCGCAGCGGCCTTGACGGCGGCGAGCGCGGCGCGAGTTTTCTGGTCGGGACGCGTTGGCGCGCGGTGAGCGGGGCGACGTGTGTCCCCTGGACTGGGCCGTGAAGCCGCATGCGGCAGATACCGCATCAACCTGTATACGGTCGGGCGTGGTGACCCGGACCCTGATCTTTCATGCACGGGTGAAGGTAAGGCCCAGAAGAGACGGGACCCATCTACAGAAGCGGAATCCGAAGACCCAAGCCCGGACTCGGTCACGCGTCTATCCGGGGTCACGTCGGCCGTCATTGGCGCGCCGCCGTTCTCAGAAGCTCGGGCGCATCACGGCGCCGGTCGGCACGAGGCCGGTCTCCAGATAGCGCCACAGCGCCACCATCAGTTTGCGGGCAAGCGCCACGATGGCGATCTTGCGGATGCGGCCCTTGACGTCGCCGACCCGCTCGCGGAACCAGCGGCTCAGCTCGCTATCGGGCTGATGCCGCAGCCACAGCCAGCCAAGCTCGATCGCGGCCGTTCGGGCGCGGTGGTTGCCGGCCTTGCTAATGCCCTGCTGACGCCGGCTGCCGCCGCTGTCGTACGGCGTGTCGGTCAACCAAAGCAGCTGCCAACCTGACGGCGATTCTTGAAGTCACGATAGAACACCTCGTTGGCCAGAACCTGGGCAATCTGCGGTCCGAGGCCCCTGAGTTGCGCGAGCTGAACAGCCTTCGCCTCAACCGAGCCCGCTGCCGGCGCACGATGTGCGGCGACGTTCTCAGCTTCCAGCGCCTTGAGCTGCCGGTGGACCAGCAGCAGCCGTTCATGTTCGCGCCGGATCTCGTCCTTCAAACGCGGCGGCAGGGGACGCCCATCCCCGCTGCGCATGTGCTCAACATCACATAGGAAGCTCGGCTTCAACGGCATGGCGTCGCGGATCCCCTGACCATGCAGCAGCCCCTTGATCCGGTTGCCGTGAGCCGTGCGCTCCTTGAGCAGCCGCTCGCGCTCACGCGTGCGCCGCTTGCGATCCTCCTCCTCAGGCGTCGGAACCTGAACCACGCTGCAGACACGCGGCTCGCCGCGCACATGCGCCAAAAACGCCCGCATCAGCAGCGCCAGATCGATCCGGTCGGTCTTGGCACGCCGCGCCCGCCGGTTCACCTCAATGCTCGACGCATCGATCGCGTAATTGATAACCCCGTTATCCCACAGCCACCGATGCAGCCAGTGACCATCGAGCCCAGCCTCGTAGCAGGACAGAATACGAACCGGCTTACCCAGTTGCTCCGCTTTCGCCCGAGCTCGGCCCAGCACACTCGAAACCGCCGTCAAGTCGCCACCCTCGATCCGGTAGCGGCTCATCTTCTCCCAGCCAGGCGTCAACACGCCCAGCTGCCACTTCGACTTGCTCAGTTCGAACGCAACGTAAACCGTGGCATACTCGCACCCGGTAGGTGTGTCAGGCTGATCAGTTCTCATCGTTGATCCTCAGGTGGGTTGGTGGTCGCAAACTCAACCTACCTCCTGACCACCTGCCACCCCATAGGATCTACAGCGCTCACACGATCCGGCACACCTCGTCGAAGCCGAAGCGCGGCAGCCGCTGGAAGGTTTTCGACGGGTCGCCGCGGCCGAGGTTGCACAAGAAATTCGACTTGACGCGCGCGTCGGGGAAGAAGGCGGCGTCGACCTTGGCGTTGTCGAAGCCCGACATGGGGCCGCAATCGAGGCCGATCGCGCGCGCGGCGAGGATGAAGTAGGCGCCCTGCAGCGAGCCGTTGCGCAGGGCATGGACCGGCGTGTCCGGCTTGCCTTCGAACCAGCTGCGCGCCGATTGATTGTGCGGAAACATGCGCGGCAGGTGCTCGTAGAAGTGAAGATCGTAGGCCAGGATGGCGGTGACCGGCGCGGCAAGCGTCTTGTCGCGGTTGGCGGAGGAGAGCGCGGGCTTCAGCCGCTCCTTGGCTTCGGGGCTGCGCAGGAACAGGATGCGCGCCGGCTGGCAGTTCGATGACGTCGGCCCCCATTTCATCAGTTCGTAGATCGCGCGCAGCTGATCGTCCGTCACCGGGCCGTGAAACCAATTGTGCGTGCGCGCGGTGCGGAACAGCCGGTCGAGCGCGGCGTCGTCCAGCATGCCGGCCGTTGTCGCAGGTTCGGTCACGTTGAACCCCTTCGGAAATAACGGTACTCGGGCCACCATCGCAGGCGGCGGCGCATTTGCCTTGCCCCGCCTGAAGCGAAGATCGCGCTACGCCGCCGCGCAAACCCGCTCCATCCCTCCCCCGAAGGGGGAGGGTGGCCGACGCCGGCCCTAAGCCGGCGGAGGCCGGGTGGGGGCAATCGATTTGCCCGATGTATCCGGCTTTAAATTTTTTTGAAGGCGCATGCGATTCGTCGGCTTGACCCCACCCGGTCGGCCTTCGGCCGACCACCCTCCCCTTTCAGGGGAGGGATGGAGCTTGTTGGCCCGTCGAGCATCACTCTACCGATGTGATGCACTGCTGCTCACCCGGCGACCGGAACGACCTCGGTCGCCGCCGCGCGGGCGAGGCGCTTCACCGTGTTCGAGGTCACGATGGTTCGCGTCTCCGCATAGGCTTCGTGGTTCTTCTCGATGTTCTTGAGATCGTAGAGGTAGTTGACCATCAGGCCGTGCGATTGGCTGAGCGCCTTGGCCGAGGTGTCGGCGAGCCAGTTGATCTGTTCGAGGCGCGCGCCGTTGCCGAGGTGGAAACGGGCGACGGGGTCGAGGGGCGTGCCATTCTTGCTGCGCCCATGCAGGAAGTACCACGCGGCCGCGCGCACCAGCGGCTCGCGCACGGCGTCGCGCGTGTTGGGCATCTGCCACCAGCCCTGGGTATCGAGATGGGCGAGCGCAGCGCGGTCGTCGTCGCTGAGAACCGTCGAGACCTCGCGCGCCCGTTCGCGCGCGAGCCAATCGGCGAAGCCGGGCACCGGCGACAAGGTCACGAAGGTGGAGATGTGGGGGATCTCGCGGGAAATCTCCTCGGCCACCTGCTTGATCAGGAAGTGGCCGAAGGTCACGCCGGTCAGCCCGCGCTGGCAGTTCGAGATCGAATAGAACACCGCGGTGGTCGCCCGGTCGGGCTGGATCGCCTCGCGCTGGCTGGTGAGGAT
Source organism: Xanthobacteraceae bacterium (assembly GCA_045801465.1). Lineage (GTDB taxonomy): Bacteria > Pseudomonadota > Alphaproteobacteria > Rhizobiales > Xanthobacteraceae > DATFWC01. The sequence continues at coordinate 3,720 of JBJMSU010000190.1, forward strand.
CGGCGCAATGCCGGAGGGGATGTCGCGCGTCAGCGCAACCTCGACGAAGATCAAGGGATCGTCGACCAGGGCGGGATGAAAAAACGCGTAGCAGCGCCGGTCGGGGGGATCGATGCGCCGGCGCAGATCGTCCCAGCCGCGGATGCGGTGCACCGCCTCGTAACGGATGATCTTCTCGAGAATGATCGCCGGCGTGGCCCAATCAATACGCCGCAGCACGAGAAAGCCCCGGTTGAACCAGGACGAGAACAGGTGGACGAAGTCGGCGTCGACCGCGGCGAGGTCGTCGCGATGCGTCATGGCTTCGAGCAACTGCTCGCGCATGTCCACCAGGCCGGCCGTGCCTCCCGGCGCCAGGTTGATGCGGCGAAACAGCTCCTGGCGCCGTGACTCGGCGGCGTCATGCAGCTCGGCGATCGTCTCCTCGGTGGGCTCGCGGCGCCACTGCTCGATCGCCCCGGTGAGCCGCTCATGGTCGGGCCCGAACCGGGTGGCCAGCGCTTCGAAGAAAGCGATGCGAGGGCCGGTGGTGAGCTGGTCGTAGCGCGTGAGGATGTCGCGGGCGAGCGCCACGCCGGAGGCCTCGCCGCGGCGCGAGAGCAGCTCGTCGCACAGCTCGACCAGGTTCTGCGAGCGGGCGGCCGATGACTCGCGCCGCGCGCCCGCGCGATCGATCAAGGCGCGGCCGCGTTCCGTGATGGTCTGCAGGAGCTCGCCGAAAAACGAGGTGTTCATTACCGTCCGTGTCCCACGATCGGCCCCATGAGCCGGTCCGGCAACCAAGTGGCGATCTCGGGGAAAATGCACAAGATCACGATCGCCAGCATCATACAGATAACATAAGGAATCGTCCCCCACATGACACGCGTGACAGGTACATCGGGAGCGATGGAGCTTACAATATAGATATTGAGCCCGACCGGCGGGTGGATCAGCCCGATTTCCATGTTGATCGTGATGATCACCCCGAACCAGACCGGGTCGAACCCGGCCGCCGTGATGATCGGCAGCAGGATCGGCGCAGTCATCAGGATAATGGCGGCTGGCGGTATGAAAAACCCCGCCACCAGCAGGAATAGGTTAATGAGCAGCATCAGCACCCAGCGGTTGACGTGCATGTCGGCGATCGCCTGCGCCAGCGTCTGGGTCAGGTAGAGCGAGGTGAGCATGTAGCCGAACAGTACCGCCGCCGCGATGATCATGAGAATCATCACCGACTCACGGGTCGTGTCGCGCAGGATCTGCCACCAGGCCGCCGGGGCCCACATGCGATAAATGATGATCGCCATGATGACGCATAGGGCCGCCCCGACGCCAGCCGCTTCCGAGGGCGTGGCGACGCCGCCGTAGAGCGTGTACATCACGCCGACGATGATGATGATGAACGGCGCGACCTTGGGGATCGACTGGAACTTTTCCTTCCAGCTGTAGCGGAACTGCGGGGCATGTTCGCGAAAGCCTCGCTTCCAGATGATGAACAGCGTCCAGACGATGAAAAGGCCGGTGAGCATCAGCCCCGGCATCACGCCGGCGAGGAACAGTCGGCCGATCGAGGTCTCGGTGGCAATGCCGTACAGGATGAAGGTGATGGAGGGCGGGATCAGGATGCCGAGCGTGCCGCCGGCACAGATCGATCCGGTCGCCACGTCGTCGGGATAGCCGCGACGGCGCATCTCCGGGATACCCATCTTGCCGATCGCCGCGCAGCACGCCGGTGACGAGCCGGTCAGCGCCGCAAAGATCGCGCAGGCGCCGATATTGGACATGACGAGCCCGCCCGGCACGCGGTAAAGCCAGCGGTCGAGCGCCTCGTAGAGGTCCTTGCCGGCGGGCGAAGATCCGATGGCCGCGCCCATCATGACGAACATCGGGATGGAGACGAGGGTGAAATCGTTGAGGCCCGCATAGAACGTCTCGGCCGCCACCCGCAGCGCGTCCGTTCCCTGGAAGATCACCAGGAAGCTGAGCGCAATGGCGCCGAGCCCGAAGGCGACTGGCGCGCCCGACAACAGCACGACGAGCGTGACGACGAGGACGATCGCGCCCTGCGTGGTCGGGCTCATAGCTCGACCTCTTCGTGTGGCTTCAGCCCGAACGGCGGCTCGCGCCCGGTCACCAGCTTGATGATGTCGACCACGTATTGCAGGCAGAGCAGCCCGAGCCCGATCGGCATCGACGAATAGGGGATCCACAGGCGCGCCCGCCACATTGTGTCGGACACCCAGCGCTCGGTCCAGGCCTCGTGCCAGAACTGGAACGTGAGCACCGCCATGGCCAGGCAGAAGGCAAACGCCATCACCGCGGAGGCGAGCGCGAGCCAATAGCGCGGACGCTCGCCGAGATAGTGCGGCAGCACGTCCACGTTCACGTGGCCGCGGGTCAGCAGCACATACGGGCTGCCGATGAAGGTCGCCGCCAGCAGGCTGTAGATGGTGAAATCGGTTTGCCAGATGGTGTTCTGGTTGAGCACATAGCGCACGAACACCATGTGGCACACCACCAGCACCGCCGCCGCGATCAAGCCGGCGGCGATGATCCCGCAGACTTGCGAGATGCGCGTGACGATCCAGATGAAACGGTCCATGTGCCCCCCGACACATGCTCAGCGAGCGTGCTCGGCCGGCGCTGCCTGCCGGCCGACCCGGTGGCCAAGCCTCACTGCACGGCGAGCGCCGCGTCGATCAGCTTCTTGCCGTCCGGCACCTCGCTGGCGAAGTTCTTGTACGAGCTGTCCTGCGCGATCTTGATCCAGGCGTCGTACTCGGCGCCCGTCATGGTCGCGACCTCGACGTTGTTCTTCTTGAACACCTCGACCATGTCGTCGTCGAGCTTCTTGGATTCCTTGTTGAAGTAGTCCTGCGACTTCTTGCCGGCGTTGAGCAGCGCCTCCTGCTGCTCCTTCTTGAGCCGGTCGAAGCTCCGCTTCGACATCAGCACCGGCTCGTACATGAACCACAGCGCGTTCTCGCCCGGCGCCGTGACGCACTTAACCTGCTCGTAAATGCGGAACGAGACGAAGCTGCCGGTGCTGGTGTCGGTTGCGTCGGCGACGCCGGTCTGCAGCGCGTTGTAGACCTCGTTGCTTGGCACCGACACGATCGAAGCGCCGGCTTGCTGCCACATTTCGGCAAAGGTCGGCCCGGCCGACCGAATCTTGAGGCCCTTCATGTCCTCCGGCTTGCGGACGCAGCCACGCTTGGAGGCGACCGCGCCGGCGAGCCAGGCGTCGGCCAGCACGATCACGCCGGCCTTGTTGATGCGAGCCTTGATGTCCTTCATGAACGGCGACTCGTTGAGCTTCTGTGCGCGCTCGTGATTGCGCACGAGGCCGGGCATCAAGGTCGCGCCGAACGCCCGCACCTTGCCGCTGGCGTAATCGAGCGGGAACGACGAAATGTCGAGCTGCCCGTTGACGAGCGCGTTCCATTGCTCGTTCGGCTTGAACAGGGAGGCGCCGGGATAGACCTGCGCGTCGAGGCCGACATTGGCGGCCTTGGCCTCCCTGGCGATGATCTGCACCATCTCGTCGCGCGGGTCGCCCTTGCCGCCAGGAAACTGATGCGACGCCTTCAAGGTCTGCGCGGCGGCGGGAAACGCCAGCACGGACGCAAGCGCAGTGGTGGCGGCGAATGTCGAAAAACTCCTCATCAGGCTTCTCCCGGGTGGTCGTTTCAGCGTTTCGTTGGCCGCCATGGAACGGCAGGTCCGGTCTACTTGTCAAAGCGGGGCATGGGGCAGCCCCACCTATCGTCGATAGCCCCGATGCGGCGCTCGTTCTCGCGCGGCGCCCGGCATCTTTAACCCTGCCTCTATGGACAAAATTCCCCCGGCACGCCACACCAACGGCACCTTTGTGGCTGCGGCGCCCTGCCGCGCATGCTTTTCGGAGGTGAGATTTCATGCCCGGTCCGTTGTCGGGTCTGCGCGTGCTCGAGCTGGCCCGGATTCTGGCCGGCCCGTGGGCCGGCCAGATCCTCGCCGATCTCGGCGCCGAGGTGATCAAGGTGGAGCGCAAGGGCACAGGCGACGATACGCGCGGCTGGGGGCCTCCGTTCGTGGCGGCCGCCGACGGCGGCCATCTCGGCGCCGCCTATTTCCATGCCACCAACCGCGGCAAGCGCTCGATCGAGCTCGACTTCGAGAGCGAGGAGGGGCGGCGCATCGTGCGCAAGCTGGCCGGCCGCTCCGACGTGCTGATCGAGAACTTCAAGGTCGGCGGGCTCGCCAAGTTCGGCCTCGACTACAAGAATCTCTCGGCGGAGAACCCGCGCCTCATCTATTGCTCGGTGACAGGCTTCGGCCAGGACGGCCCCGACGCGCAACGCCCCGGCTACGATCTGATGGCGCAGGGCATCGGCGGATTCATGGACATTACCGGGACCCCGGACGGCGAGCCGATGCGCGCCGGCGTGCCGGTGTCCGACATCTTCACCGGCGTCTATTCGGTGGTCGGCATCCTGGCCGCGCTGGCGCAGCGCGAGCGAACCGGCCGCGGCTGCTACGTCGATACCGCGCTGGTCGACTCCACCGTCGGCGTGCTCGCCAACCAGGCGCTCAACTATCTCGTCTCCGGCGCCGTGCCGAAGCGCATCGGCAATGCGCATCCGAATATCGTCCCCTACCAGGTGTTCCCGCTGGCCGACGGCCACATCATCATCGCCACCGGCAACGACAGCCAGTTCGCCAAGCTGTGCGGGGTGCTGGGCGAGCCGAAGCTCGCCGCCGAGGCCGCCTACCGCAGCAATGCCGATCGCCTGACCAATCGCGCCGAGCTGATCGAAAAAATGTCCGCTCTCACGCGGCGCATGTCGCGCGCCGATCTCCTCGCCAAGCTCGAAGGGGTCGGCGTGCCGGCCGGTCCGATCAACACGCTCGAGCAGGTGTTCGCCGAGCCGCAGGTCGTGCATCGGAAGATGCGCCTCGACCGGCCGAGCGCCGCCGCCAAGAGCGGCGCCATCCCGGGCGTGCGCACGCCGATCATCATCGACGGCGCACCGATGGCGGCGACAAGCCCGTCCCCGCGCCTCGGCGAGCACACCGACGACATCCTGCGCGAGATCGGCGAGGCGTGAGGCTGGCGCTCACGCCAGACGCACCGCGACCTCGTGAGGCATGTTCGTGAAAATCATCCGATATGGATTGGCGATCGCGGCCTTCGTCGCCATCGCAGCCGCTTGCCTAGGTGCACTGTTCGTGTACTCCGGCGTTTATAATGTCGCCGCGACAAGCCCGCATCGGCAAGTCGTTTACTGGCTGCTGCAGACCACGGCGGTGCGCTCCATCAGATCGCGCGCGCGCGACATTGCGGTTCCCGATCTGTCGCAACCGGCGGCGATCGCGCGCGGGCTTGTGCTTTTCGACAAGAACTGCGTGCTGTGCCACGGCGCCCCCGGGGTGCCGCCGGACGATTTTGCCAAAGGACTCGAGCCCGCCGCGCCGCCGCTGGCCCAGACCGCGCGCGAATGGCCGGTCCAGGACATTTACTGGGCGATCCGTCATGGCATCAAGATGACGGCCATGCCGGCTTGGGAATACCGCATGGATGATGACGATCTCTGGGCGATGGTGGCATTCCTGCGCGTGCTGCCGACGTTGTCGCCGGCCGAATACCGCGCGATGATCGAAGCGCGGAGCGCAACCGGGGAGCAAGCTCGTGACGCGCCGCCGCGACCAGGCGACCCCGAGCGCGGCAAAATCGCGTTTCACCAATACGCCTGCAATATGTGCCACGAGACGCCGGGCGTGAGCGGCCCGAAAGCACTGCTCGGGCCGCCGCTCGAAAGCATGACGAAGCGTCCCTACCTCGCGGGCGCGTTGTTGAACACGCCAGAGAACATGCTGCGCTGGATCCGGCATCCGCAGGAGGTCAACCCGCTGACCGCGATGCCCGATCTTGGCGTAACCGAGCAGCACGCGCGCGACATCGCGGCGTTCCTGTACACGCTGCGATAAGTCCTAAGCCGCGAGCCAAGGAAATCGCGTAGCGCTCTTCGGTTGCGATATGCGCCGTTTTGGTCGTTGCACGATTGTGCGCGTCACCTGTGCGCGCCGCGGGTGGCGCGCACGAACCAGAATAGCGTCACGGCGAAGACAATCATCGCGGCTTGGCCCGGTATGTAGGAGCCGAGCGGCAGATCGAGGACCGGCACGACGATCTTGTTGAGCGACTTCATGAACGCATGCGTCACGAAGAACAAGCCGAGCCATGCGCCGAACAGCACGACGATCAGCTTTTTAAAGCTCGACCATTGGTTCCACTGATAAATCGTCAGCATCGTTCAGCCTCGTGTCCACAACACCTTCACTTCGCGGTCTGCCTTTTCGGCAATCTGCCGGTTCCTCGCGATGGAACCGTTGTGACGGCGCGAGAGAAGCTCTCCGCCGCCCGAGGCAGCCACTCGTCGTCCTTTTGGCTACCACCCGTTGGTCGCACCTGCCGGCCTGTCGTTCACAGGCCGGGACAGCGGCTCTCCTCGTGACGGTTCACGAGTGCGTTATCCGTCCAGCTTCGCATGCGCTTGCCGGGCCAAATGCACGATCACCTCGCGGCTGCCGCAGTGCGGAGAACGGATCAGGCGGGCAATTTGCACTGCTAACGCGGCAGACGAGCGTCGCGCCGGGCGCCAACTACTCGCCCCCAAGAAATCTCCAGGAAATCTTCAGATAAGTTCCACGATTTCCGCATCGACGGCGTGAACACACCCGTGCACGGCAGCGTCTGACCCGGCGAGATCAAGCATTAGGAACTGAAACATGCTGGCTAACGATGCACGCTGGATACTCACAGCTCGGCAATGCCTGCCGACATCACGTGTCATGCAAGTGCCTGCGTCTGCCATTGGCAACGGCGCAATCGAGTCGCGTCGTGGCCAAAAGGCGGTGCGGTGGCTCGCCCGGCTCGGCCGGCGCATTGTGGTCGAGCAGCGCCAGCGGCGTGCCATTCGCCAACTCCAAGCGCTCGATGACCGGATGCTGGCCGACATCGGCCTCAGACACGGCGAGATCGAGTCCGCGGCACGAGGCGTAACGATGTCGTGAGCGCGGGCTGTTCCCCAGGGAACAGGCCGCGCGTCGCGGTTGCTGCAATCTCCGTTCCACGCTGAGGCGCGTTCGCTCTCCGCAAAACCCGAAAGGATTATGACAATGGCTGTCACTGCCTTCTTTAGCCCGACCACCGGCGTACTGACGGTGTTTGGTGATGCACTCGACAACAATATCGTCATCAGCCGCGATGCAGCCGGGACGATTCTCGTGAACGGCGGCGCCATACCGATCCTGGGCGGTACCGCAACGGTCGCCAATACGAGCCTGATCCAGGGATTCGGCCAGGCCGGCAACGACACGATCACCCTCAATGAATCTAATGGCGCGTTGCCCAGGGCAAATTTATTCGGCGGTGCGGGCAACGATGTGCTGACCGGCGGCTCCGGTTCCGACATGCTGTTCGGCCAAAGTGGCAATGACACCCTGCTCGGCAAAGGCGGGAACGACTTTCTGTTCGGCGGCGCGGACAACGACACGCTGACCGGCGGCGACGGCAACGACCAGGTCTTCGGCGAGAGCGGCAAAGACCGCATGATCTGGAACCCGGGCGATGACACCGATCTGAACGAGGGCGGTGCCGACAGCGATACCACCGAGGTCAACGGCGGCAACGGCTCCGAGACCTTCACCGTCACGGCGAATGGTAGCCGGGTCCGTTTCGACCGCCTCGACCCGGCCCCCTTCAGCATCGACGTCGGGACCACCGAGAATCTCGTCGTCAATATGAACGGCGGCGACGACAAATTCTCCGCCACGGGCAACCTCGCCGCGCTCATCAACCTCACGGTCGATGGTGGCGCCGGCAACGACACGATCCTCGGCGGCAACGGCGCCGACACGCTGCTCGGCGGCGACGGCAACGATTTCATCGACGGCAATCAGGGCAACGACGTTGCCTTGCTGGGCGCCGGCGACGACACCTTCCAATGGGATCCGGGCGACGGCAGCGACACGGTCGAAGGTCAGGACGGCACCGACACGCTCGCCTTCAACGGCGCGAACATCAGCGAGAATATCGACATTTCGGCGAACGGCGAGCGCGTCCGCCTGACCCGCAACGTCGGCAACATCGTCATGGATCTCAATGACGTCGAGCACATCAACGTCAACGCCCTTGGTGGCGTCGACAACGTCACGGTGCACGACCTGAGCGGGACCGACGTCACCCAGGTGAATATCGATCTCGCCGGCACGTTGGGCGGGACCGCCGCAGACGGACTCATCGATACCGTCACAGTGCAAGGCACCAACGGCGACGACACCATCCAGGTGCTGGGATCCGCTGGCTCGGTCTCGGTCGTTGGCCTGCCCGCCTCGGTGGCGATCGCCCATGCCGACGCCGGCGACCAGCTGGTCGTCACTGGCGGCGGCGGCGACGACGTTATCAGCGCCGCCACTCTGCCGGCCGGAGTCATGAAGCTGACGATCGACTCCGGAGCCGGCGACGACACCATTCTCGGCAGTCAGGGCGCCGATGTCTTGATCGGCGGCGACGGCAACGACTTCGTCGACGGCAACCGGGGCGATGACGTCGCCTTTCTCGGCGCCGGCGACGACGTGTTCCAGTGGGATCCGGGCGACGGCAACGACACGGTCGAGGGCCAGGACGGCGTCGATACCCTCCTCTTCAACGGTGCGAACATCGGCGAGAACATCGACATCTCGGCCAACGGCGAGCGGGCTCGCCTGTTCCGCAACGTCGCCAATGTCACCATGGACCTCAACGACGTCGAGACGATCGACCTGCACACGCTCGGCGGCGCCGACACCATCACGGTCAACGATCTGACCGGCACCGACGTGGGCAGGGTCAATATCGACCTTGGCGCAGCGGGCGGCTCCGGCGATGGCCAGGTCGATCGCGTCATCGTGAACGGGACGGCAGCCGGCGACGTCGTGACGGTCAGCGCGTCGGGTGGCGTGATTCACGTCACAGGCTTGGCGGCCGCCGTCGACATCTCGCATGCGGAGCCCGGCGATGTCCTCACGATCAATGGGCTGGCTGGCGCCGACGTGATCAATGCGAGCGCGCTCGCGGCCGGTTCGCTGACACTGTCGCTGAACGGCGGCCTTGGTGACGATGTGCTCATCGGAAGCCAGGGAGCCGATACGGTAAATGGTGGCGACGGCAACGACCTCGCCCTGCTCGGCGCGGGCGACGACACCTTCATCTGGAATCCCGGCGACGACAACGACACCGTCGAGGGTCAGGCCGGATTCGATACCCTCGACTTCAACGGGGCGAACATCGGCGAGCACATCGACATCTCGGCCAACGGCGAGCGCGCTCGCTTCTTCCGCGACGTTGCCAACGTCACCATGGACCTCAACGATACCGAGACAATCGACTTCCATGCCCTCGGCGGAGCGGACACCATCACCGTCAACGACCTGTCCGGAACCGACGTCAGCCACGTCAATATCGATCTGGGCCTAGCGGGCGGCGGCGGCGACGGTCAGGTGGACACGATCGTCATCAACGCGACGAACGCTGACGATGTGGTCTTGGTCACCAACAACAACGGCGTGGTCACAGTGTCAGGTCTGGGCACGGAGGTGACGATCGCCAATTTCGAGGCGAACGATCAGATCATCATCAACGGCCTCGCCGGCGATGACGTCATCGAAGCCTCGGGGCTCGGGACCGCCATGCTGCTCACCGCCAACGGCGGCGACGGCAACGACATCCTGATCGGCAGTGCCGGCAACGACGTCCTGAGAGGTGATGCAGGCGATGACGTGCTGATCGGCGGTGGCGGGATTGACGTGCTCGACGGCGGCGCCGGCGACAACATCGTCCTTCAAAACATCATCGCAACGTTCGACAAGCCCCTGATCTAGAGCATGACCCCGAAAAGCCTGGCCCGGACTCGATCCGGGCTGGGCGGCACTAGCATCCCAGGATGCGGAAACGGCCGGGAGCCACGGAGCGCGCATCGGCAATCGTGCTCGGCATGCTGAGGCGCATTCCTCTCCCGGCGACATATTGGCGGATCCGATCATGAGCAAATCCGTTGCCAACCGCGCACGGCCCTCGCCGATCGCCGCAGCCCTGGCGTCTTGCCGCGGCGCGTTTGCGGCGATCGGCCTGCTGACGGGCGTCATCAACGTGTTGATGCTCAGCGGCTCGCTGTTCATGCTGCAGGTGTACGACCGGGTGCTGCCGAGCCGAAGCATTCCCACCCTGGTGGGCTTGTTCGGCCTGTTGGCGCTGGTGTGCTCGTTCCAGGCCATTCTCGACATGACGCGCGCGCGCATCCTGGTGCGCATCGGCGCCTTCTTGGACGGACAGCTGGGCAAGCGCGTGTACGACGCGCTGGTCCGGCTCCCGCTCAAGACGCAAAGCCGGGCGGACGGCCTTCAGCCCGTGCGCGACCTGGATCAGTTGCGCAGCTTTTTGTCCGGCAACGGACCGATGGCTTTGTGCGACCTGCCGTGGATGCCGCTGTATCTCGGCCTTTGCTTCCTCTTCCACCTCTGGATCGGCATCACCGCCCTGGCAGGGGCCGCGGTGCTGGTCGCGCTCACGCTGTCGACCGAGATGCTGACCCGCGCGCCCAGCAAGGCCGGCGTGGCCTTCGGCGCGAGCCGGATGGCCATCGCCGAGACAAGCCGGCGCAATGCGGAAGTGCTCCAGGCCATGGGCATGCGAGAGTGGATGTGGGCCATCTGGTCGGACGCCAATGCACGCTACATGCAAGCGCAACAGCGGTCGGCCGACGTGGCCGGCGGATTGGGTGCGCTATCGCGCGCGTTTCGCATGATGCTGCAATCGGGCGTGCTCGCGGTCGGCGCCTATTTGACCATCAATCAGGAGGCGACGGGCGGCATCATCATTGCAAGCTCGATCCTCGTTACGCGCGCGCTCGCGCCGGTGGAGCTCGCGATCGCCAATTGGCGAGGATTTCTCGGCGCGCGGCAAAGCTGGCGTCGGCTGTCGGATCTGCTTGCTCTGCTGCCGGAAAAGGAAGCGCCGCTGGCGCTGCCGCAGCCCCACCGGATCCTCTCGGTCGAGCAGGTGAGCGTTGCGCCTCCAGGCCGACAAAATCTGGTCGTGCAGGACGTCGCCTTCAAGCTGGAGGCGGGTCAGGCGGTCGGAATCGTCGGGCCGAGCGCGTCGGGAAAATCATCGCTGGCGCGCGCCATCGTCGGGGTGTGGCAGCCGGCGCGCGGCACCATCCGGCTGGATGGCGCCGCGCTCGATCACTGGTCCTCACAGACATTGGGTCCGCACGTCGGCTACCTGCCGCAGGATGTCGAGCTCTTCGACGGCACCGTGGCCGAGAACATTGCCCGCTTTCGGCCCGATCCGGAACCGGCCGCCATCATCGTCGCCGCCCAGACGGCTGGGGTCCACGAGCTCATCCTGCGGCTTCCGGAGGGCTACGAAACCCGTATCGGCGAGGCCGGAATGGCGCTGTCTGCCGGGCAGCGGCAGCGGATCGCGCTCGCGCGCGCTCTTTATGGCGAGCCGTTCCTCGTTGTCCTCGACGAGCCGAACTCCAATCTCGACGCAGAAGGCGACGGAGCCTTGACGCAGGCCATCATTGCGGCGCGTCGGCGCGGAGCAATCGTGATCGTGATCGCACACCGGCCGTCTGCCCTCCACGGCGTCGATCTCGTGCTGGCGATGGCCAATGGTCGCGTTCAAGCCTTTGGGCCAAAGGAGACGGTGCTCTGCAGCGGGCCGCAACGCTCTCGGGCCCATCCGCGTCCCGTGCCGGTCGTATTGGATACGGAGGCCATGCGAGCATGACCGATTACATCGCCGTTGCGCGCCGATCGATCAGGCGCCATGTCGTGACGGGGATCGCCGCCATCGCGGTTTTGGCGGGGGGACTGGGCGGCTGGGCCATGACGACCGAGCTCTCCGGGGCCGTGATCGCCTCGGGCGCGCTGGTCGTCGACACCAATCTCAAGAAGGTCCAGCATCCGACCGGCGGCGTGGTCGGCGAGCTTCGGGTTCGCAACGGCGACCGCGTGAAGGCGGGCGATGTTGTGATCCGTCTTGACGACACCACTACGCGTGCCAACCTCGCCATCGTCATCAAGGGTCTGGATGAGCTCGCTGCGCGTCAAGCGCGGCTCGAGGCCGAGCGCGACGACGACGAAAACATCGATTTTGCCGTGGAGCTGCTTGCGCGAAAGAGTAATCCGGACGTTGCCCGCATCCTGGGTAGCGAGCAAATCCTGTTCGATCTGCGGCGCAAGGCGCGGCTGGGTCAAAAGGCGCAGCTGCGGGAGAAGGTGGCCCAAGTTCAGGATGAGATCCTCGGTCTCTCGGGCCAAGCGGACGCCAAGAAACGGGAGATCGAGCTGATCCAACGCGAGCTCGAAGGCGTTCGCGATCTCTGGAGCAAGAAGCTCGTTCCGATCTCGCGTCTCACCGCGCTCGAGCGAGAAGCCACGCGGCTGGATGGCGAACGCCAACAGTACATTTCAGCCGTCGCCCAGGCCAAGGGCAAGATCTCAGAGACCAAGCTTCAGATCATTCAGATCGATCAGGATTTGCGCAGCGAGGTAGCCAAGGAGCTGCGCGAGATTCAAGCCAAAAGCGCCGAACTGGTGGAACGGAAGGTTGCCGCCCAGGATCAGCTCATGCGCGTCGATGTCCGCGCGCCACAGGACGGAATCGTCCACCAATTGGCCGTGCATACGATCGGCGGCGTGGTGACCGCGAGTGAGCCGCTAATGCTCATCGTGCCGCAAGCCGATGAGCTCACCGTCGAGGTGAAATTGCCGCCCCAGAACATCGATCAATTGAGCGGCGGCCAGCGCGCGATCCTGCGCTTCTCGGCGTTCAATCAGAGGACCACCCCGGAAATCAACGGCGTCGTGACCACCATCTCGGCCGACATCACCCAGGATCAGAAGACCAGCGCCTCGTATTATCTCGTGCGCATCAGCATGTCGGCCAACGAGATCGCGCGCTTGAACGACTTGAAGCTCGTCGCCGGCATGCCGGTCGAGACCTTCATCCAGACGGGCGATCGCACCGTGATGTCCTATCTGGTGAAGCCATTGCACGACCAGATCGTAAAGGCGTTTCGCGAACGGTGATCGTTTCCGCAGCTTGATTTGCAGAGTTGCCGGAAGCCGCGGTTGCGCGGGACGTGCGTCGCAGCTCAGCAGCCGCGACAAACGTTCTTGAGGGCCTCGTCCAGTTGCTTGTTCAGTCGCTCCGACTGCTGGCGTTCGCGCTGCCCTTCGGGGGAGTCGAAAACCGGGATCGGCGGGTAGGCCGACGGGTCGGTGGTGAAGGCACGGCGCCGGGTTTCCTGCACGGCGGTTCGGGCCGGACGTGCCCTCGCTTCGCGTGCCGGTCCACCGCGTCTGGGCGCGGGTTCGCCGGAAACGACCGCAGGTTCAGCGCCTTCGCGGCATTGGCATTGCTTGATCAGGGTCCAGTAGCTCGACGGGGACGCGCAGCCCGACAGCACCAGGGCGGCGACGGCCAGGCACAAGGCCTCTTTCGTTCCCACGCTGTACACTGACGGCCCGCCCCTCGGCCCACACGCCCGTAACCTGCCATCCTACCACCGTTGCCCTGCCAGCATACGCGTAGAGCCGCCGGCCGGGGAGGGGTTTCCGGCCGCGAGGCACGCGCCGTCGCCGCGTGTGGCTATTTGACCATAGGGGTGGGCGCGCGGGTACCACAAAGAGGAGCGGCTATCAGGCAGCGCGGCGGGCTTACATCCTCGGACCCGCTCTTCGCCACGTGGCTACCCGCGCACGATCAGCGTAACACAGGACAATGAGCTGTCACCCCTCGATTGCGCCTGTCCACCGAACCGAAAACTCGTCAGCCTTTTCAATGGGCTCCGCTGGGGACAAACTCAGCTTGCCCTGATCCGCGGCAGCAGGGCGGCGGCGTTCTCCCGCTCGATCGCGCGGATGTCGGCCGCACTGAAGCCGTAGGCGGCGACGCCGTCGTTCACTTCCGCGCCCGGCCGGAACGGATAATCGGTGCCGTACAAGACCTTGGAAATTGACACCATCTTCAGGAGCGCCGCGATCTGCCCCGGCGTGTTCCCTTGGGCGAGCTCGTAATTGAACTTGGCGAATTCCGGCAAAGGCCCCTGGGGCAGGTGAGCCGGCTTTCGTTCGTCCCACAGGCGGACGAAGCGGGCGGTCAGGAACGGCAGCGTGCCGCCGCTATGCGAGAAGATCCAGCGGATGTCCGGGTACTTGGCCGCGGTGCCGCTGAACACGATATGGGCGATGGTGCGGGTGGAATCGGTGGCGAACTCGATCGAGCTCGGCGGGATGCCGGGAACCAGGCCGCGACAGCAATCCGGCGTATTGGGGTGCACGTAGATGACGGCCTTGCGCCGGTTGAGCTCCTCGTAGATGGGAGCAAACGACGGGTCGCCGAGATACTTGCCGTGGTAGCTGGTCAGGAAACCGACCCCGTCGGCTTTAAGCGTATCGAAGGCGTATTCGATTTCCTTGAGCGTTCCCTCGACATCGGGCGGGGAGATCACGGCGAACAGTCCGAAGCGGCCGGGATGATCCTGGATCATCTTGGCGGCATACTCGTTGAGCTCGCGCCCGAGCTTGCGCGCTTCCTCGACGTTATCGCCATACCACACGCCCGGCTGCGCCTGTGACAGGATGGCGGTGGCGATGCCGCTCTTGTCCATCTCCTCGAGCGACAGTTGCGGCGACCATGGAGGCGGAGCTCCGCCGGTGCGCCGGCCGGGCCGCATCATCGCCTCGAGGTGGATGGGCGGGATGAAGTGGTGATGGACGTCGATGCGCGTCTTCGCCGCCAACTGTGCGGATGCCGTCGGCGCAGCCGCGAGGCCGGCGCCCAATCCGAGCGCCGCCACACCGCCTTTGAGGAAGTTTCGGCGCGCCGGATTGGCCGGCGTGACCGGCTGCCCGCAGCAGGCGCAGCTGCGGAGAAATTTTCGCGTGCGTGACATTGGGCTCATCAGGTCCTCCCGGCGTGTTGCGTTTCTAAAAGCGCTTGGGTTTCGCATCATAGCCGAGGTGTTGAGGCCAATATAGGCGGGGACTTCAGGAGTGAACGACCTCTCTTTCGAGACGCGGCCTTCGGCCGCTCCTCAGGATTGAGGTCTATCGAAGTGACGCTCGTGTTGTGAGGAGCGTCGTTTCTCAGCCCTCATCCTGAGGAGGCCGCGAAGCGCCGTCTCGAAGGATGGCGGCTTGCTCAGAATGAGAGCGACGAGGCTCACAGCCGTGGGTCACGGCTTGACCGCCATGATGGCTTCGATCTCGACGGAAATCTGGTTGGGCAACGAGCCCATGCCGACGGCCGAGCGGGCATGACGCCCGGCATCGCCGAACACCTCGACGAACAGGTCGGAGCAGCCGTTGATCACCTTCGGCTGGTCGGTGAAGTCCGGCACGGCATTGACCATGCCGAGCAGCTTCACGATGAAATCAACGCGATCGAGCGAACCGAGCGCCGCCCGCGTTGCCGCCAGCAGGCCGAGGCCGACGAGCCGCGCCCGCCGGTAGGCTTCCTCGACCGTGACGTCCTTGCCGACCTTGCCGCTGAGCGTGGCGCCCTTCTCGTCGCGCGGGCCTTGGCCGGAGAGGAACAGGAGATGTCCCGCCAGGCGGAATGGCACGTAATTGGCGACGGGCGTGGGCACGGAGGGAAGCACGAGGCCAAGCTCCTTCAGGCGCGCTTCTGCACTCATCGAGATCTCCCCATCATCCGTGCCGGCCAACGGCCCGGCGATATTGAAGCAGGAAACGATCGGGGCGGACAACTTCAAAAGTGCGGCGGAGAGAGCCGGCGCCTTCGATCGGCTTGACGACCGCAGCACGACCCGCTGGACTAGACTGGAAAAGCCGAGTTGAAGTTTTGACTCCGTAGGGTGGGCAACGGCGCGCGATCTCGGCGCTGCAGGTGGGCGAGCGATCGTCACAACGATCGCGAGGGAAATTCGCGATCGCGCCGTTCCCTCGCCGCTTATGGCGGCTCGCCCACCATCAGCGCTACGACAGGCGAATTTGCCCACCCCACGGGACAACAAACGGGGAGGACGTCATGCGGGCGCCGGACGAGAACACGGCATACACGCTCGAACGTTTGCAGGAGCGTGCCGCCAAGCTCATCCCGGTTTTACGCGAGCGGGCGATCGAGACGACCAAAGAGCGGCGGATTCCCGAGGCGACCATTCGCGATCTGTGGGATGCGGATCTGTTCTATCTGCTCAAGCCAAAGAAGTTCGGCGGCCCCGCGGTCCGCCCCGACCTCGCCTTCCAGTTGGCGGACCAGCTCGGACGCGGCGACGGCTCCGCCGCCTGGATCTGGTCGGTGATGACCATCCACGACCTGTTCGTGGCGCTCTATCCGGAAGGATTCCAGCAGGAATACTGGGGCAAGCCCAACACGTTGTCGGCCTCGAGCTTTTCGCCGGGCGGCATGGCGAGCCCGGAGAAGGGCGGCTTCCGCCTCTCGGGCAAATGGTCGTTCTGCAGCGGCGTCGACAATGCCGAGTGGATGTTTCTCGGCGCGATCTTCGGGCCGCCGAGCGGCGGCTCGCCCATGCCGGACATCCGCTACGTCATGGTGCCGCAGCGCGAGTGCAAGATCATCGACGACTGGGACGTCATGGGGCTGCGCGGCACCGGCAGCAAGAGCATCGCGCTCGACAATGCGTTCGTTCCGCAACACCGGGTCCTCTCGCATGCCGCG
>JBJMSU010000028.1:0-16856 GCA_045801465.1 Xanthobacteraceae bacterium
GCCTTCAATGACAACTTCCTCAAGAACGCGCTGGTCTTCCTGATCCTGTTCAAGATCGGCGGCGACAATGCCGAGGCGCTGATCACGCTGGCGGCGGCGGTGTTCATCGCACCGTTCTTCTTCCTCTCCGGTCTCGGCGGCCAGCTGGCCGACCGTTTCGACAAGTCAATCGTGGCGCAGCGCCTGAAGTTGACCGAGATCGGGGTTGCGGGCCTCGCGGTCATCGGCTTTGCGCTTCATTCGGTTCCGGTCCTGTTCGCCGCTCTGTTCCTGTTCGGCGTGATCGCGGCGCTGTTCGGCCCGATCAAGTACGGCATCCTGCCCGATCACCTCGCGCGCGAAGAGCTGCCGGCCGGCAACGCGCTGGTCGAAGGCGCGACCTTCCTGGCGATCCTGCTCGGCACCATCGTCGGCGGGCTGGCCGCCAAGGATGGCGGTCATGTGCTCGGCTTCGGCGCCATGATCATGGCGTTCGCGGCGCTGTGCTGGAGCGCCGCCCTGATGATCCCGCGCACCGGCGAGGGCGCGCCGGAGCTTCACGTCGATAGCAACATCGTGCGCTCCACCGGCGAGCTCCTGAAGCATCTGTGGAATGATGCCAATCTGTGGTGGGGCGGCCTGGTGGCGAGCTGGTTCTGGCTCGTCGGCGCGGTCGTGCTTTCCCTGATGCCGCCGCTGGTGAAGACCACGCTGGGCGGCAGTGAGGAGATCGTCACCGCCTTCCTCGCCATCTTCTCCGTGTTCATCGCCATCGGCTCGGGATTGGCGGCATGGCTGGCGCACGGCCGCATCATCCTCTTGCCGACGGTGATCGGCGCCTTCCTGCTGGCCGTGTTCGCGACCGATCTCGGCCTCGCCACCTGGTCCGCCGCGCCGGCCACCACACCGCAAGGCCTCGGCGCCATCTTTTCCTCCTTCCGCGGCATCCGCATCGCCATCGATCTCGCCGGCATCGCGCTCGCCGGGGGCCTGTTCATCGTGCCGGTGTTCTCCGCCGTGCAGGCTTGGGCCGGCGCCGACCGGCGTGCGCGTGTGATCGCCGCCGTCAACGTGCTCAATGCCGGCTTCATCGTCGTCGCGACGCTTGTGGTTGCCGCGCTGCAGAAGGCCGGATTGACGGCGCCGATGCTGTTCCTCCTCATCGGCACCGCCAATTTCATCGTCGCCGTTGCGGTCGGCCGCACCATGCCGCGCAGCGCCATGCGCGACCTCCTGTCGATCATCTTCCGCGCCTTCTACGGCTTGGAGGTGAAGGGCCTCGACAATTTCGCCAAGGCCGGTCCCAACGCCATCATCGCGCTCAATCACGTGAGCTTCCTCGACGCCGCGCTGGCGATGTCACTCCTCGACAAGCCGCCGATCTTTGCCATCGATCACACCATCGCCAAACGCTGGTGGATCAAGCCGTTCCTGCGCTTTGGGCACGCCGTGCCGCTCGACCCGACCAAGCCGCTCGCCACCCGCACCCTGATCAATGCCGTGAAGGGCGGCGAGACGCTGGTAATCTTCCCGGAGGGTCGCATCACCGTCACCGGCAGCCTGATGAAGGTCTATGACGGGGCCGGCCTGATCGCCGACAAGTCCGACGCCATGGTCGTTCCGGTGCGCATCGACGGCCTCGAAGCGACGCCGTTCACGCGGCTGTCGCGCGCACAGGTGCGCCGCCGCTGGTTCCCCAAAGTCACCGTCACGGTGCTGGAACCGGTGAAGCTCACGGTCGCGCCCGAACTCAAGGGCAAGGCGCGGCGCCAGGCCGCCGGCGCCGCGCTCTACGAGATCATGTCGGACCTGGTGTTCCGTACGACCTCGACCGATCGCAACCTGATGCAGGCGATCCTCGAGGCGGCGGACGTGCACGGGGTGCGCCGCGTCGCGGTCGAGGATCCGGTCACCGGCACGCTCACCTACAAGCGCGTTCTCCTCGGCGCCGCGGTCCTCGGCCGCAAACTCATGGCCTTCGCGCCGGAAGGCAAGGCGATCGGCGTCATGCTCCCCAACGCCAACGGCGCCGTGGTGACGGTGCTCGGCGTCATCTCCGCCGGCCGCGTCCCCGCCATGATCAATTTCACCGCCGGGCTGAACAACATCCTCGCCGCCTGCAAGGCCGCCGAGGTCACCACCATCGTCACCTCGCGCGCCTTCATCGAGAAGGCGAAGCTCGGCGCGCTGGCCGGCGACCTCGCGCAGAAGCTCAAGCTCGTCTATCTCGAAGACGTGCGCCAGGAGGTCGGCTTGGCCGACAAGCTGCGCGGCCTTCTCGCCGCCAAGAAGCCGCTGGTTGCGCGCAAGCCGGACGATCCCGCCGTCATCCTGTTCACCTCAGGCTCGGAAGGAAGCCCCAAGGGGGTCGTGCTCACCCACCGCAACATTCTGGCCAATGCCGCCCAGGCCGCCGCGCGCATCGACTTCGGGCGTACCGACAAGGTGTTCAACGTGCTGCCCGTGTTCCATTCGTTCGGATTGACGGTCGGCATGATCCTGCCGCTCGTGTCCGGCGTGCACCTCTATCTCTATCCATCCCCGCTGCACTACCGCACGATCCCCGAACTGGTCTACGGGACCAATGCCACCATCCTGTTCGGCACCGACACGTTCCTCAACGGCTATGCGCGCGCCGCACACCCTTACGACTTCCGCTCGCTGCGCTACATCCTGGCCGGCGCCGAGCCGGTGAAGGAAGCGACGCGGCGCATGTACCTGGAGAAGTTCGGCCTGCGCATCCTCGAAGGCTACGGCGTCACCGAGACGGCGCCGGTGCTGGCGATCAATACCCCGATGTTCAACCGCTTCGGCACGGTCGGCCGCCTGATGCCCGGGATGACGGCGCGGCTCGAGCCAGTGCCGGGCGTGGAGGAGGGCGGCCGACTGTTCGTGAAGGGCCCGAACGTCATGCTCGGCTACCTCAAGCCGGACAATCCCGGGGTCATCGAGCCGCCGGAGGAGGGCTGGCACGACACCGGCGACATCGTCGCCATCGATGCGCAGGGCTTCGTCACCATCAAGGGGCGCGCCAAGCGCTTCGCCAAGATCGGCGGCGAGATGATTTCGCTCGCAGCGGTGGAGACGCTGGCCGCGGAGCTGTGGCCGGATGCGCTCTCGGCCGTGGCCAGCGTTCCGGACGCGCGCAAGGGCGAACGGCTCATCCTGGTGACGCAGAAACAGGGGGCCAAGCGCGCCGACTTCCAGGGCTTTGCCAAGCGCAAGGGCGCCTCCGAACTGATGATCCCGGCCGACATCCTGGTGGTCGACAAGGTGCCGGTGCTCGGCTCCGGCAAGCTCGACTATGTCGGCGTCACCAACTTGGTGCGCGACCAGATCAGCGCGCGTGCCGCCGTGGCGGTGTGAGCGGGTCCGTGCGCAGCGCATCACTTCGTGCTGCGCACGGACCCGGGACACGCGTGGGCCCGGTGTCGGCTCGCCGCAAAAACGACAAGATGAAGAGAGTCCTTCGCCTCGAACGGAAACGGAGGTTTGCATGACCACATTGCGTGTCGCCGCCATTGCGCTTGCCGTGCTCGGCCTGTGCGGTCCCGCCTGCGCGGATCCGATCGGCACCTGGCTGACCGAGAACGGCCGGTCGCGCGTCAAGGTCGCCGATTGCGGCGGCGCGCTGTGCGGCACCATCGTGTGGCTGAAGGAGCCCAACGATCCGGAGACCGGCAAGCCGAAGACCGACAAGAACAATGCCGATGCCGGCAAGCGCAGCCGGCCGCTGATCGGGGTCCCGATCGTGATCAGCATGAAGCCGAATGGCTCGAACAAGTGGTCGGGTCAGGTCTACAACGCCGAGGATGGCAAGACCTACAGCGGCAACCTCACGGAACAGGGCGCTAACGCGGTGCGCCTCGAAGGCTGCGCGCTTGGCGGCCTCGTCTGCAAAGGCCAGAACTGGACGCGCGCGAACTGACGGAATACCGGTCACGTCAGCGCGCGCGCCATCGCCGTAACGGCGGCTTCGATGTCCTCCTCGGTGTGATAGCAGCCGAAGCCGAAGCGGATGCGTGCGCCCCGCACGTCCGTGACAATGCCGGCCTGGGCCAGCCGCGCATGGATCGAAGCCGCATCAGGCGTCTCGTAGCAAAGGAAATGCCCGCGCTCGGCTGTGCTGGTCGGCGTCACGAGTCGTGCGCGTCGCAGCGGATCGATCGCGTCGGCATCCACGAGTTCGAGAAATAGCGCCTGCAGGCTGAGCACGTGCGCGTGGATGGCGGCGACGGAGAGACCGATCTCGTCCATCCATGCGAACACCGCGGCCAGGCGGTGGAGGGCGGTCGGATCGAAGGTCGCGCCCATGAACCGCGAGCCGTCCGACCCGTAAGCCACTTGCCCCGATGTGCCGTCGGCCAGGGTGTCAAATCCGGCGAACCAGCCGGTGTCGCGCGGGCGCGGCGCGTAACCAGGCGGACAATGCATGAAACAGGCGCCTTCGCCCGCCATGGCGTACTTGTATCCGCCGGCCACATAGAAGATGCGCGCCGCGACCTCGGCGAGGTCGGTCGGCAGCGCCATGAAGCCGTGATAGCCGTCGATGGCGATGAAGGCGTCGGCCGACGGCACCGACTGGACGATCGCCGCGACGTCGCCGCAGGTGGCGCCCGAATTGTAGAACACCTGGCTCACGAAGATGAGGTCATGACCGCCGCGCTGCGCGGCGGCGCGGAAGCGCTCCGCAAAGGTCGTGGCCGGCTCCGCCGCGACGCGCTCGACCGCGACGAGGTCCTCTTCGGCCAACCGCGCAATCTGGCGCTCGAAGGAATGAAACTCCGCATCGCTCGTCAGCACGCGCGGCGGGCGCGCGACGGGGAGGGCGGATATGAGCCGGCACACCAGCTCATGCGTGTTGGGGGCGAAGGCGATCGTCGCCGCATCCGGCAGGTTGAGGATGCCGCCGACGCCGCCGCGAACGCGGGGGATCAGGTCCTCGAATACGAGACTCCATTTGTCGTCGGCGTGGCGCGCGGCCTGGTGCACCGCCTCCTGATGGGCCCGGCATGCCGCGTCTGGCCAGTAATGATGGCTGTGGGCGGCGAGATGAATGCGGGCAGGGGCGGCCGCGCGGAAGATCGAGAAGTGGCGCGTAAGATCGAGGCTCATGGCGCCGGCCGGTTGGCATAGACGAATCCCATGCGCGTCTTCAGCTCGGGCGGGAGCGCCGGCAGCTCCGAGCGCGGAATGAGGTAGCTGGAGAGCTGAAACAGGTCGCCAAAAATCTGATGGCGCTCGGCGGTTTGTTGGAGATAGTCATGTCCCGAGGACCCGCCGGTGCCGGTCTTCACGCCGATCATGCGCCGGACCATCAGCGAGTGGCGGTAGCGCCACAGCGCCACCGCTTCCTCGATGTCCATCAACGCGGCGAGCAGGCGAAACGGGAGCTGCAGCACGGGCTCGTCGCGATAGACGGTGATGAACAGCGCGGCCTGGACGGCGGCGAACGACATGCGCCAGGGCGACGGTCCCGACGGCGCCGCGAAAATCGCGTTGAAGCGCTCCAGCGCGGCGGCAATCGCCTTGGTTTCGGCCGCGCGCTGAGCTTCGCTCATGCCCTCGGTGGCGCGCAGCTGCTCGGTATCGGCAATGAGCGCGCGAATGACGGCTTCGCGATAGGCGGTGCTGAACGCATAACCGCTGAGCTCGACGAACGGCGTGCGCGCGAGCCAGCGATCGAGCTGGTCGATGAGTTTTTCACCGCCTTCGGCGACGGCGATCCGCTGTCGGTCGTCGTGCGACAGCAGCAGGTCGAAGCGCCTGTCGTCGAACTTGAGGCGGTCTTCGCTGCGCAGCCCGAAGCGGATCTCGATCAGGCGGAATTGCACCGACTGGAACCCGGATGCCGGACTCAACAGATCGCGGAAGTCGAGGAAGTCGAGCGGCGTCATCGTCTCCAGGATATCGAGCTGGTGCACGAGCAGCTTCAGGATCTCGTGGATGCGGTCGAGGCCGTGCACGATGCGTCCAAGACGGTCGTCAGCGACCGGATCGTGGCCGAAATCCTTCTGGATACGGTCGAGCTCATGCAGGATCAGCTTGAACCAGAGCTCGTAGGCCTGGTGCACGATGATGAACAGCATCTCGTCGTGCGCCGGCGTGCCTGCGCGCTCGCTCATCCGCACCTGCTGATCGAGCAGCTGGCCGAGCCGCAGGTACTCGGAGTAATAGACACGCCCCCGCTCGAGTGGATTGGTGGTCATGGCGGACCTCATAAATCTCGACAGTTTCCAGAACGCCCACGACAAAGGCAACCATGGGTTCAAGACATGAACCGTAAGAGCAACATCCCCTTCGCGCGCGAGGCGTGGGACCGCAACGCCCAGATCTATGAAATCATCCGCACGATGCCGTTCAATGCCGAGCTTGCCGCCGGTACCTTGAGCGAGGCGCGGTTCAAGCACTACATCACGCAGGATGCGCATTACCTGATCGGCTTCGGCCGCGCGCTGACGCTGGCCGCCGCCAAGGCGCCCGATCCCGACCGGATCGTGCAGTTCGCCAAATCGGCCGAGGGCGCGATCGTGGTCGAACGCGCCCTGCATGGTTCTTTCTTTGCGCGCTACGGCATCACGCCCGATGTCTTCGCCGCAACGGAGCTCTCGCCGGCCTGCCACCACTACGTCTCGTACCTGCTCGCCACTGCCCATGCGGAGCCTTACGAAGTCCTGCTCGGCGCGTTGCTCCCGTGCTTCTGGATCTATGCCGAGGTCGGGCGCGACATCCACGCCCGCGCACGGGCCGGCAACCCGTATCAGGCCTGGATCGACACCTATGCGGGCGAGGAGTTCCATGCGGCCGTGCGCGCCGTGATCGGGGCGGCCGATGCAGCGGCTGAAGACGCCTCGCCGGCTTTGCGCGGACGGATGCATACCGCCTTCACGCGCGCGACCCAGCTGGAATGGATCTTCTGGGACTCGGCCTATCGCCTGGAGGCGTGGCCGGTTTGAGACTGCTAAGAGGTATTGCGCTTCTCCGCCGAACCGAGCCCCGCAGGCCGTGATGAACCCGCAAATCGTCGGCGCGATCGTGGCGATGGTCAGCTACGGTCTTGCGGATTTCATCTACAAGCAGGCCGCTGCCGCGGGTGTCCGGGCCGACCATTTCCTCCTGGCGCAGGCGTGGTTCTTTTGCCCGCTCGTGATCCTCTATGCGCTCGCGACCGGCACGCTCGTGCTCGATCCGGCGGCGTTGTGGGGGTCGCTCGCCGGCGCCTTCGTCTTCGCCGGGTTCTACTATTTCGTCCGCAGCCTTGCCGCCGGCTCGGTGAGTACCAATGCGGCGATCTTCCGCATGAACTTCATCGTCACCGCCGCGCTGGTGATTGCGCTGCTCGGCGAGCCGTTGACGCAGGCCAAAATCGCCGGGCTCGCCCTCGCCTTGCTGGCGACATGGCTCCTGGTGGGGGCAGGAAGCGGCCCCAAAGGCGCGCCCGACGACAGACGGCGGCGCTCGCTCGTCGAGCTCGGTGTCGCCACGCTCGCCTTCGGCGCCTCGAATTTCTTCCACACGGTCGGGCTGCGGCACGGAGCCGTCCCGGAAACGCTTGCGGTTGCGCAGGCGGCACTGTTCATGCCGCTCGCAACCGCGGTCGTGTACATCGCGGACCGCAAGCTTCCACCGCCGGTGGTAACGTTCAAGTACGGCTTCGCTGCCGCGATCGTGCTGCTCGCCGCCACCATCTTCCTGCTGCGCAGCGTCGCGCTCGGCCAAGCCAGCGTGCTGGTGCCGATCGCGCAGATGGGGTTCATCGTCGCCGCGCTGCTCGGCATTTTTCTGCTGCGCGAGCGCGTCACGACCCGCAAGGCGTTCGGGCTCGCTTCGGCGCTGGCCGCGTTGGCCATGCTGGCGGGGAGTTGAGCTGGCGCGAGTCCTCGCCGACGCTCAATCTAACCAGCCGCCGACATTGCCGGCAGATCGTAGATCTCCCCGTATTTCCGGCGCAGGTAGGCGAGGTAAGGCCCGGTGCTCATGGGCGCGCCGGTCGCCCGCGCGATGAGGTCGGCCGGCGTGTATTTGCGGCCGTGCCGGTAGATGTGCTCGCGCAGCCAGGCGTGCAGCGTGGCGAAATGGCCGGCCGCGATGTCGCGCGGGATGTCCGGATGCGTCGTAATGGCGGCCGAATAGATTTGCGCGCTGAGCACGTTGCCGATCGTGTAGCTCTGAAATCCGCCGCCAATGCCGCCCGAGTACCAATGCACGTCCTGCAGACAGCCATCACGATCGTCGGGCGGCGCGACGCCGAGGTCGGCCTGCATCCGGGCGCGCCACGCCTCGGGCAGCTCTTTCACCCGCAGCCGGCCTTCCAGCAGCTCGAGCTCCAGGTCGAAGCGGAGCATGATGTGCAGATTGTACGTCACCTCGTCGGCGTCGGTGCGGATGAGCGAGCGTTCGACCTTGTTGATCGCGCGATAGAAGGTGTCGAGGGGCACGCGTTCGAACGGATGCGGAAACGTCCGCTGCAGCACCGGGTAGTAGTGCTCCCAGAAGCCGCGGCTGCGCGCGACCACGTTTTCCCACAGGCGCGACTGGCTTTCGTGCACGCCGGCCGACGCACCCGACCCGAGCGGCGTGCCTTCCAAGGCGGCGTCGACACCCTGCTCGTAGAGCGCATGGCCGGCCTCGTGCACGGTCGCGAACAGCGCCTTGCCGATATCGCCCTCGTCGATCCACGTGGTGATGCGCACGTCGCCCAGGGAGAACTTGGTGCAGAACGGATGGTGCGTCTGGTCGAGTCGCCCGCGTTCGACGTCGTAACCCATGCGCTGCGCCACCGCGAGGCCGAAGTCGAGCTGTGCGTTCGGCGCAAAGGCGCCGCGCAGGCACTGGTCCTCGATCGCGGGCTGATCGCCGATGGCGCGCACCAACGCGACCAGCTCGGGCCGCAGATCGCTGAAGAGGGCGCGGACCGAGGCCGCCGTCATGCCTTCGTCGGCATCGTCGATCAGCGGATCGGCCGCGTGTTCATAGGGCGCAAAGAAGTCCGCGTATTCGCGGCTCAGATCGAGCAGCTGCTCCAGGAACGGCAGCACGGCGGCAAAGTCGTTGGCCGGTCGCGCCCGCGTCCAGACGTCGTACGACGCGGATCCGAGCGCGTTGAAGCGTTGGACAAAGGCCGAGGGAACCTTGACGGCTTTTTCGAAGTCGCGCCGCACCACACGGATCAAGCTTGCGTCGTCGTTCTCGGCGGGCAGGCTCTCGGCGTAAGCTGTCAGGCCGTCGATCAGCCTGCCCATCGCCGGATCGACAAATCGTTCATGCGCCAGCCGGCGCAACGTCGCGCCCTGGCGGCTGCGTGCGCTGGCGCCGCCTTGCGGCATATAGGTCGCGTGGTCCCAGGAGAGCACCGAGCCGGCCGCACTGAGATCGTTGATTTCGAGCAGGCGACGTTTGAGCTCCTTGAGCTTGTCGTCGGCCGAGAGGCGATTGCGTTTGCGTGGCCCGCCCGCCGCCTGGCCCGCAGTCGCGCCGGTGCGGGATGTCCTGGTCTCGTTCATGGATGATTGGCGGAGCTCGTGGCGGCAGCGTCGAAGCGGCGCCGCGCGGCTTCGATCGCGGAACGGTTTTGCCGCGCCCACAGGCCGAGCCCGCTCACCGGCCGGAGCAATGAGTGGCCAAGCTTGGTCAGCTCATAATCGACGCGCGGCGGTATGGTCGGATAGACGGTGCGCGTGACCAGCCCGTCCCGCTCCAGGGCGCGCAGCGTCAAGGTCAGCATGCGCTGCGAGATGCTGCCGAGGCCGCGGCGGATCTCGTTGAACCGCTTCGGCCCATCGCCGAGCAGGCTGACGACCAGGACGGTCCACTTGTCGCCGACGCGCGCCAGGACCTCGCTGACGGCGCGACAGTCCTCGGCCACATGCAGGTTACCCGGTATCACCGGTGTGCCTTCTTGCCGCCGCCACTTGGTCATCTATCTAGCCTCGGTATCAAACCATAACCAAGGTAGGACGTGCCATGGCAAGGTTCAATATCGCGGTCGTCGTCGGCAGCAACCGACGTGAGTCCCTCAATCGCAAGCTCGCCGAGGCGCTGGCCCGGCTCGGCGCCGACAAGTTTGTCTTCAACTTCGTCCAGATCGACGATCTGCCGCTCTACAACCAGGATCTCGAGGCCGAGCTGCCCAAGAGTGTCGCTCGCCTCAAAGCCGAGCTTGCAGCTGCCGATGGGCTGCTGTTCGTGACGGCGGAGCATAACCGCTCAATTCCGGCGGTGCTGAAGAACGCCATCGATTGGGGCGCACGCCCCTATGGTCGCAACAGTTGGGCCGAAAAGCCAGCGGCTATCACCGGCACGTCGCCCGGCGCCGTCGGCACGGCTGTCGCGCAGCAGCACCTGCGGCAGATTCTCGGCGACATCGGTGTTCTCGTCATGGGCGGCGAGGCCTATATCTCCTTCAAGCCCGGTCTGATCGATCAGTCCGGCACGATCGCCGATGACAGCACGCGCGGCTTTCTCAAGGCGTTCATCGAGCAATTCGCAGTCCTCGTGACGCGGATGTCGTTCGCCCATGAGGCAGCCGCCTAACTCCGCGAAGTAGATCAGAACGCAGAACAGAAGGTTTTGTCATGTCCATTCGTCCCGTGAAGCGGATCGTCAAGTCGACCCCGACCATGGAGGGCGCCGGCGTCAAGCTGCACCGTGCCTTCGGGTTCGGCGACACCGGCGAATTCGATCCGTTCCTGCTGCTGGACGATTTCCGCAACGACCGTCCCGACGACTACCGCGCCGGCTTTCCGTGGCATCCGCACCGCGGCATCGAGACCATCACGTACGTCCTGGCCGGGACCGTGGACCATGGCGACAGCCTCGGCAATCGCGGCAAGCTCGGCGCCGGCGATGTGCAATGGATGACCGCCGGCAGCGGAATTCTCCATCAGGAAATGCCGCAGGGCGACCTTGACGGGCGCATGCACGGCTTCCAGTTGTGGGCGAACCTTCCGGCCTCGCTGAAGATGACCGCGCCGCGCTACCAGGACATTCCGGCCATCGAAATTCCTGAAGTTGTCGATGATGACGGCACCCGCGTGCGCGTCATTTGCGGCGACTTCTGGGGCAAGCGCGGCCCCGTTGACGGAACCGCGGCGGACCCGCGCTATCTCGACATCTTCGTGCCGCCCGGACGGCGCAAGACGCTGCCGGTGGAGACCGGCCGCCACGCCTTTGCTTACGTGTTCGGGGGAGCAGGCACGTTCGCCGGCGCCTCGCAGCCGTTCGGCGTGCTCACCGAGAAGGAGGGCGCCGCCGGCGACATGCTGGTCCGCGAACGCACCGGCAACCGCTCGCTGGTGGTGTTCGACAGCGGCGACGAGGTGACCGTCGCGGCCGGCGAAGAGGGCCTCCGCTTCCTGCTGGTGTCCGGCAAGCCGATCGAGGAGCCGGTCGCCTGGTACGGACCGATCGTGATGAACACCAACGCCGAGCTGCAACAGGCGGTCGCCGAGCTGCGCAACGGCACCTTCATCAAGCACGACTGACGCTGTCATCCCGGACGCCCCCGGATTTGATCCGGGGGGAGCCGATCCGGATCCATGTACCCCGGCATCAGAAACAAAGCCGGCAGGAGGCCCTGGATCCCGGCTCTCGCGCCTCACGGCGCTCGGCCAGGATGACAAATCACATGATCGCGTATTCGACGTTGCGGCGGTCGGTCACCAGCATGCTGGCCGGGTAGTGGGTGATGCAGAAGTCCGGTTTGGCGGTCGCGATCACCGACTGCGGGGTGACGCCGCAAGCCCAGAATACCGGTATCTCGTCGTCGTGGACCGGCACCGTGTCGCCGTAGTCGGGTTTGCCCAAGTCGGCGATGCCGATGAGCTCCGGCTTGCCGATGTGCACCGGCGCGCCGTGCACGCTGGGAAAACGCGTCGTGATCTGGATCGCGCGGATGGCGTCCGCCGGCTTCATCGGCCGCATCGAGACCACCATGGGTCCGTGGAACGGCCCGGCCGGTGTCGTGGCGATGGTGGTGCGATACATCGGCACGGCGCAACCAAGGCTGAGGTGGCGCAGCTCGATGCCGGCTTCGCTCAGCGCCTCCTCGAACGAATGCGAGCAGCCGATGACGAAGCTGACGAGATCGTCGCGCCACCAGGACCGCAGGTCGGTTGGCTCATCCACCACTTTGCCGTCGCGCCACACCCGATAGCGCGGCAGGTCGGTGCGCATGTCGAGATCGTCGGCGAGGCTCGGCACCCGCCAGTCGCCGGGCGCGGATGACGCCAGCAGGGGACACGGCTTGGGATTGAGCTGGCAGAAGCGCAGGAAATCGCCCGCCAGCTTCTCAGGCAGGATCGCCAGGTTGCCCTGCACGTAGCCCGGCGCCAGTCCGGAGGTCGGCCCGGCATAAGTGCCGTTGCGGGCCAGCAGGCGGGCCTCAGCTCCGGTCCGCGCTACGTAAACGGGTTCGCGCAGCATCGTGGCGACTGACATGTTCATTCCCCCGTAGCAGGGCGGTTGCGATCGTCTGCCCACCTTATCACCAGCCGCGGCCGGAAAAGCGGTTGAAGTTGTAGGCCGGATCGCGTTTGCTAACATCAACCGGGGCCTTGGGAACGGGCCCTGCGGGTTGGACCAGGGAGGATTCCAATGACGGACAATGGCGCGCAGAGGGGTGAGGAATTCTGGTACAGCGGCAAGGTCACGCGTCGCCGATTGATTGGGTACGGCGCCGGCGCGGTCGGCGCCACCGTGCTGGTGCCGGCGCCATGGCGGGCCGCCTTCGGCCAGGCCAAGCCGTACAAGATCGGCACCCTGCAGCCGCTCTCGGGCGCGGGCGCCGCCGGCGGCAAGACCGCCCTTGTGGGCGTGCAGATGGCCGCCGACCGCATCAACAAATCCGGCGGCATCAACGGGCGTCCGGTCGAGATCGTGGTGGCCGACGACGAGTCCAAGCCCGACGTCGGCCGCCGCAAGACCGAGAAGCTCGTGGTCGAGGACAAGGTCGACGTCCACGTGGGCGGCTTCCTCTCCAATATCTGCCTCGCCTGCATGCCGGTGTTCGAGGAATACAAGATCGTCAACATCATCAGCGTGTGCCTCGATACGACGCTGACCACCACCAAGTGCAATCGCTACAGCTTCCGGCCGTACGACTATGCCCCATCGCAGGCAGTCGCCTTCGCGCCCTACCTCGTCGGCAAGATGGGCAAGAGGTGGCACATCGCGTTCGCGGATTATTCCTGGGGGCAGTCGACGCGCGACGCCTATGCGTCGGAGATCAAGAAGGCCGGCGGCGAAATCGCCGGCACCACCGGTATTCCACTCGGCACCGCCGACATGACACCGTTCCTCTCCAAGATCAGCGGCAACTTCGACGGGCTGTTCGGCATCTTCTTCGGCAAGGACGGCGTGACGATCGGCAACCAGGCCTATGATCTCGGCCTCACCCGGAGGTACAAATGGGCCGGCGACGGCGCGATCGCCGAATCGACCAATCTCCCGGCGCTCGGCAACAAGATCGAGGGCTTCGTCGGCATCAACCGCTACATCCCGGTGCTCGATGCGCCGCTCGACACCCCGGCGCACAAGAAGTTCTTCGAGGAAGCCAAGGCGCGCCTGCTGCAGATCGACTCCAGCGGACCGTTGCCGGATCGCTACGTGCAGTCGAATTACGAGTCCATGAACGCCTTGAAGCTCGGCATGCAGAAATCGGGCTTCCGCGGTCGCGAGGACACCAACAAGCTGATCGAGGCGCTGGAAGGGCTGGAGATGAAGGAAGGCGAGGACTTCCCGCAGGGCGACAAGCTCCTGCGCAAGGAAGATCACCAAGCGTTCTTGCGCCAGTTCATCTTCGACGTCAAAGGCGGCAAGCACCACATCATCGAGGTCGTGGACAGGGACAAGACCTTCTTCCCGCCGGAGTGCAAGTTCGCTTCGACCTGAACTTGCCGCGTCAAGACTCTCGATAGCTTAAGTCATGATACCCCCTCCCTGTCCCTCCCCCACAAAGGGGGGAGGGAACCGGAGGAAGGCATCATCGCTAAGGGGCACATGCGCGAGGGGCCTGCGAGCAAGCGCAAGACCTTTTCTCCGAAAGCCGCAAACTCGGCGAGAAGCAGGACGAGGCGCTATCTTCCGGTTCCCTCCCCCCTTGTGGGGGAAGGACAGGGAGGGGGGTGCCTGAAGGCTGCTCGCCTTTCCGACGCCGTAGGGCCCAAGTGACGGCGCATTCGACCATCGATGTGCGTCTCCCGCAGGAGGATGCCGCGGTGCTGCGCACCGAGGGCTTAAGCATGCGCTTCGGCGGCCTCACCGCCGTCGATGATGTGAACTTCGAAATCAAGCGCGGCGAGATCCGCGCCATCATCGGGCCGAACGGCGCGGGCAAGAGCACGTTCTTCAACTGCCTGACCGGCGTGCTGCGCCCCTCGGCGGGGCGCATCCTGTTCAACGGCGAGGACATCACGGGCTTGTCCCCCGATCGCATCTCGCAGAAGGGCATCGCCCGCTCGTACCAGATCACCAATATCCTGCCCAACGCCACCACGCTGGAAAACGTCCGCATCGCCGCCCAGTCGCGCCGGCACGGCTGGAGCATGCTCCGGCATTACCGCGCCTACCGTGACATCATCGATAAGGCGGAAGCCGTGCTCGACTCGGTCGGCCTGCGCCCCAAGGCCGACGAGCTCGCCGCCAATCTGTCGCACGGCGAGCAGCGCAATCTCGAGATCGGCATTGCGCTCGCCACCGAGCCGCAGCTCCTGTGCCTCGACGAGCCGACCGCCGGGATGAGCGCGGTCGAGACGCAGGACACCATGGCGCTGGTGCGCCGCATCGCCGAGCAGCTGACCATCCTCATCGTCGAGCATGACATGCAGGTGGTGATGGGGCTGGCGCAGCGCATTACCGTGCTGCACTACGGCCGCGTGCTGGCCGAAGGCACGCCGGCGGAGATCCAAGAAAATCCCCGGGTGCTGGAGGTCTATCTCAAGACATGAGCGCCGCGGAACCCAGAGATCCTCTCGTCGCCGTCGAGAACATCCACACGTATTACGGCAAGAGCCACATCCTGCACGGCGTCTCGCTGCAGGTGGGGCGGGGCGAGGTGGTGGGCCTGCTGGGGCGCAACGGGGTCGGCAAGAGCACGACGCTGAAGACCATCATGGGCCTGGTGCATCCCCACGAAGGCCGGATCATGCTCGCCGGCAAGCCCGTCACCAGCCTGCCGGCGCACAAGCTGGCGCGGCTCGGGATCGGCTACGTTCCCGAGGATCGCCGCGTCTTCCGTCTCTTGACCGTGATGGAGAATCTCCGCACCGGGCTCGATCGTCACGGCGTGACGGATGCCAGGAAGCAGGCGCTGCTCGACAAGGTCTTCGCCTATTTCCCGGTCCTGGCCGAGCGGCGCAACCAGGCCGGCGGCACGCTGTCGGGCGGCGAGCAGCAGATGCTCGCCATCGCCCGCGCCATGATGCTGGAGCCGAAGATCATCCTGCTCGACGAGCCGACCGAAGGGCTGATGCCGCGCATGGTCTCGCAGATCCGCCAGATCATCGAGGCCCTGCACCGCGAGGGCGTCGCGATCCTGCTGGTGGAGCAGAACGTACCGCTGACGCTGGCAGCGAGCGAGCGCGTCTACATCATGGAGAAGGGCACGGTGCGCCACCATGCGGCGGCGTCCGAGCTCAAGGTGGATGACGCCGTGATCCACCAGTATCTCGGAGTGTGAGCCATGGACGCCGTGCTGCAGTTCCTGGAGGCCATTCCGTACGATCAGATCCTGATTCAGACCGTGAACGGCATCGTCACCGGCATGATCCTGGCGCTGGTCGCCTCCGGCCTCACCCTGATCTTCGGCATCATGGACGTGGTGAACTTCGCCCACGGCGAGCTGTTCATGCTGGGCGCCTATGTGGGCGTGGTGGTGATGGCGGCCACGGGGAATTTCTGGGTCGCGCTCATCCTCTCCACCCTCACGGTTGCGCTGCTCGGCGCGGCGCTGCAGCTCACGACATTGCGCCCGCTCATCGGCCGCGATCCCCTGACCACGATCCTGGCGACGTTCGGCGTCTCGCTGGTGCTGCAGAACTATGCGCTGTGGCAGTTCGGCCCGGTGGCGCGCAAGATCCAGGAGCCCTTCACCGGCTACTTCAGCCTGTTCTATCTCGATTACCCGTGGTACCGCCTCGTCATCGCCGGTCTCTCGGCCGCCATCATCGGCGGCTTCTGGCTGTTCCTCAAACACGGCACCTACGGCATCTGGATCCGCGCCACCACGCAGGACCGCGTCATGGCGCAGGCGATGGGAATTCCGGTTCCCTGGGTGCACACGTTCGTGTTCGCCATCGGCGCCGGCATGGCGGCGGCGAGCGGCGTGCTGTTCGGTCCCTTGGTCGGCGTCAACCACGCCATGGGCCTCGACTGGGTACTCAAGGCCTTCATCGTCGTCGTGGTCGGCGGCATGGGCAATCTCGGCGGCTCGATCGCGGCGGCGATCTTCATCAGCCTGTTGGAATCCTACGCCTCGATCTGGGTCAGTCCATCGCAGTCGGTGATCGTGTCCTTCGTCGTGCTGATCTTGACGCTGCTGTTTCGCCCCACCGGCCTGTTCGTCCCGACGCCCAAATGACCCAACGCGACCGCATCATCTACTGGACCGGCTTCGGCGTCGTCATGGTGCTGCTGATCGTCGCGCCGCTGGTGCTGCCGCCGTACTGGAGCCGGTTCGTCACCGAGATCCTGATCTGGGGACTACTCGCGATGTCCTCCGACATCCTGATCGGCTACACCGGCATGGTGTCGTTCGGCCATTCGGCCTTCTTCGGGCTCGGCATGTATGGCGCGGCGGCGGCGCTCTTGATGGTCGCGCCGCCCAATCTGCTGCTGGCGCTGTTGTTTGGGCTGACCGCATCCGCCGCCGTGTCGGCGTT
>JBJMSU010000051.1:0-28250 GCA_045801465.1 Xanthobacteraceae bacterium
AGTGCCCCGCTTCCGAAGTTCGTGATACATGGCGGCCCCCTCTGACACGAACTTCGGAAGCAAAGGGGCACTAGCAAGTCTATGATCCTAGTGCCGCTTTTCGATTTGAAGTTCCCGCACGAGTTTGCGGCAGGCGGTGTAGGAACTTCAAATCGGCGGCACTAGCAGAATGGACGCGCAGGGCACAACAAGCGTCTGTTCATCAGCAAAAAAGTGAGGCAAAGTCCGATATGCCGATCCGGCCGGGGTTGGAGGAGGCTGTCAAAGGTGCGCACGACAGGTCGGCTGTTGAGCATCCTTGTGCTGGCGTTGATGCTGGCCGGATGCGACAAATGCGGCGGGTGGTTCGGCGTGCATGCGCCGTTCACTCTCGGCGTCTGCAAGAACACCGTTCCGCCGCAGCGGTGATTCGCTTCAATCGTAGAATTCCGGCGCCATCTTCTGGCTGTCCCGTTGTGCCTTGTCGTGGTTGATCCAGAGCTGCGCCTTGTGCTGCGCGATGAGGTCGGCCATGCGTTGCATCGAGGCGACGCTCTGGTCTTTGTTGGCGTTGATTTCAGGGACGCGCCGGTTGTCCCAATTCTCCTTGAAGTGGACGGCATCGCCCGACAACAGCACCGCGCCGGTTTTCGGCAGCTTCACTAAGAGCGACTGGTGGCCCGGCGTATGCCCCGGCGTCGATATGATCGTGACGCTGCCGTCGCCGAAGACGTCGTGGTCGCCCTCGAGCTTTTGCACCGGGTGCTCCGGCTTGAAGCGCGCGCCGAATGGTGCCGGCCATTCGTATTCCGCCTTCTGCACCAGGAGCATGGTCTGCGGAAACAGCTCGACATTGCCGATGTGATCGGGATGCGTATGCGACACCGCGACGTATTTGATGTCGCTCGGCTTGACGCCGAGCTGCTCGAGCGTCGAGGCGAGCGTCTTGGGACGGCGCCAGTGCGTCATCCGCGGATCGGCAGGACGCTGGCCTTCGGGCATGGCGGCGATCGCGTCGGCAAGCCCGGTATCCCACAGAAGCCAACCCTGAGCGTGCTTGACCAGGTAGCAGTTGTCCACGAAGTCCATGGATTTGCCGACGTTCACGCCGGGTGACCAGCGCGAGATATCGCCGGCGACGCCTTCGCCGCAGTTCAGGACGTACAGTTTCTCCACCCCCGGCTTGTCGGTCTGAGCGACGCTGGAGCCTGCCCAGAGCGAACAACCTAAGACGGCGGCAATCATCAGACAGCGCGATGTCATCTCTATCCTCCTCACTATTGGCTGACAGGAGGCACCGCCGGCGTGCCGGCGTCAATCACTTCCTCCGTTGCGCGGTTTGATACTGCGGCGATAGTGTCCCGCACACGCAAGCGCAACCCTCCTGCCACGGGCTGACCACATGGAACCTCGCGACCGCGTCGAGTTCTCCCGCATCGACCAGCGACCATCGTTGAAACTTCCCGACGGCCTGCGGCTCATCGTCTGGCCGGTGCTGGCACTCGAACATTGGGACATCTCGCGGCCGATGGCGCGCATGGTGATCACGCCGCCGCAGGGACAGCCGATGGTGCCGGATCATCCCAATTGGAGCTGGCATGAATACGGCATGCGGGTCGGCTTCTGGCGCCTCAAGCGCGTGTTCGAACGGCTGAAAGTCACGCCGACCGTCACGCTCAACGCCCGCACCTGCGAAACATATCCGCAGGTGATCCAGGGCGCGGTCGATGCCGGCTGGGAGCTCAATGCGCATGGCTACGAGCAGGTCCCCATGCACAAGCTCGACGATCAGCGCGGCTCGATCCATCGCGCCGTCGACATCATTGCAAAGTTCTGGGGCCGTCGCCCGCGCGGCTGGTTCGGGCCAGGCCTGACGCA
Source organism: Xanthobacteraceae bacterium (assembly GCA_045801465.1). Classification (GTDB taxonomy): domain Bacteria; phylum Pseudomonadota; class Alphaproteobacteria; order Rhizobiales; family Xanthobacteraceae; genus DATFWC01. Next base: position 1,858 of record JBJMSU010000051.1, read on the forward strand.
GACCTACGACACGCTCGATTACCTCTCCGAGGCCGGCATCGAATATATCGGCGATTGGGCGCTCGACGACGAGCCGGTCATGCTGAAGACCACGCATCGACCCGTCGTCGCGCTGCCCTACAATTTCGAGCAGCACGACATCGTCATGATGGCGCTGCAGCATCACACGTCGGACGTGATGTATCGCCGCTCGATCGATGCGTTCGAATGGCTCTACGCCGAGTCCGCCGAGCGCGCCAAGATCATGGCCATCGCCTGCCATCCCTATCTCTCCGGCATGCCGCACCGCATCGCCTATGTGGAGCGCACGTTCGAGACGATCCTGGCGCGCCCGGAGGTCGCCTGCTGGAACGGCGAGAAAATCCTCGACTGGTATCTGACGCAGCGGAACCCGGCATGAGTGGCTTCTTCGTTCCCCATGACATCGAAGCGCCGCTCGTCGGTGCAGCCAGCGGCCGGCTCGCCGGGCTGAGCGTGGCGGTCAAGGACATGTACGACATCGCCGGCACGCCCACCGGCGGCGGAAGTCCCGATTGGCTGAAGCTGCAGCAACCGGCCACGCGACACGCCGGCGCGGTGCAACGCCTGCTCGATGCCGGTGCGACGGTGATCGGCAAGACCATCTGCGACGAGTTCTTCTACAGCGTGAGCGGCGCCAATGCGCACTACGGCGCGCCCGTGAACGTGCGCGCGCCCGGTCGTCTGCCTGGCGGCTCGTCCTCCGGTTCGGCGGCTGCGACCGCAGCCGGCGCCTGCGACATCGGGCTCGGCAGCGACACCGGCGGCTCAATCCGCATTCCGGCGTCTCAATGCGGGATCTACGGCCTCCGACCAACCCTCGGCCGCGTCGACCTCACGGGCGTGATGGCGATGGCGCCCTCATTTGACGTGCCAGGCTGGTTCGCCGGCGCCCCGGGCGTCTTTCGCAATGTCGGCGCAGTGCTGCTCCAGGGCGCACGCGTGGAGGCGGCGGTCGACAGCCTCATCATTGCCGACGATGCCTTTGCGCAAGCCGATGAGGCCGTCGCGGCGGTCTTGCGTGAGGCGCTTGCCCGCATGGCGCCCGCTCTGCCGCGATCGCGCGCGGTCGCCGTCGCGCCCGACGGCTTCGATCGCTGGCGCGAGGCCTTTCGCATCATCCAGGCGCGCGAGACCTGGGCCACCTATGGTGACTTCATCACCCGACACCGGCCGAAGCTCGGGCCCGGCATCAAGGAGCGCATGGCGTTTGCCGCAACCGTTACGGCCGCCGATGCGGACGCGGCCCGGCGCATCCACGATGCCGCTCGGACCGAGATTCACAGGCTGCTGCCGCCCGGAACCGTCATGGCCTTGCCGACCGCGCCTTGCATCGCACCGCGCATCGATGAGCCGCCCGATGCGCTCGAATCGTTTCGCGTGCGGGTGATGCGGCTCACCTGCATCGCCGGCCTGGGCGGATTGCCGCAGGTGAGCATTCCGGTCGGCACCGTGGCGGGTTGTCCCGTCGGCCTGTCGTTCATCGGCTGGAGCGGCGGCGACGAGGCGCTGCTCGATGTCGCCGTCAGGGTTTCCCCGTACTGCGGTCTTGCATCCCCGTGATTTCATGAGAGGCGCAACGCGCGAATTAAGTCATTTTGAGCCTGGACGGGAAATTGAGTGAGTAGGACTAACGCACGGGCGCCGTTGCGCTGCCCGGTCCGTACGGATTAAACAGCCCCAACGGGTTAGGTTCGCTCCTGCAGCAGCGTCCAATGCCATTTGATGCAGCAGCGCCTTTGAACCTCCTCCGCGCCTGCGCGACAAACATTGCAATGCCGGGAACGTGAACGAAACATTCGGCTCCCGGCGACGAAACAAACGCGAAATCATGCGGAAACAAGCCCGCGGTAGTTAACGGAACCAGCGACGGGCGTCGCGCTTAATAAGACTGTGGAGGCTGTCATGAACCGTTTCATCCCGAGCCGCTCCGCGATGCGAGCGCTGACGCTGTCTGCCCTGTTGGCTGCGACCGCCTACGCCGCCGCGCCGGCTCAGGCGAAGACCAATTTCGACGGCAACTGGAGCGTGGTCATCATCACCGAGAAGGGGACCTGCGACCGCTCCTATCGCTATCCCATCCGCATCAACGGCGGCACTGTCGGCTATGCCGGCGAGGCGTCCTTCGACGTCTCCGGCCGCGTGGCGGCGAACGGAAATGTCACCGTGTCGGTGGCCAAGGGCGACCGACGCGCCAATGGCTCCGGCAAGCTCTCCGGTGACTATGGCACCGGCTCCTGGTCCGGCGGCGAGTGCTCCGGCACCTGGCAGGCCGAGCGGCGCTCTTAATTACACCACCCCACCCGAATCGCTCGGGCCGCGACGCTGGTCGCGGCCCGCAGCTTTTGGAGCTATACGATTCGCCTCGCTGTCACCCGGGGCATCGCAGAATCATGAGCAAATCGCTGTCGCAGGCGCAGTTCGGCCAGAACGCCGCCGAGTATCTAACCAGCAAGCCGCACGCGCAGGGCAAGAGCCTCGACCGGCTGGTCGCCCTCACCTGCCCGCAGCCGCACTGGCAGGCGCTCGACATCGCCACCGGCGCCGGCCACACGGCGTATGCTTTCGCCCCGCATGTCGCCCGGCAATGGGCGACGGATATCACCGATGAGATGCTGAGCCTGGTGCGCGGCGAGGTGGCGAAACGCAAGCTTGCCAATATGCGAGTAGCCCAGGCTAAGGCCGAGGCGCTGCCGTTCGATGACGCGAGCTTCGATCTCGTCAGCTGCCGTGTCGCCCCGCATCACTTCGACAGCATTGCCGCCTTCCTCGATGAAACTCGGCGGGTCCTGAAGCGCGACGGTGTGTTCGCGCTGGTGGACAACGTGGTCCCGGCCGGCGGCGTAGGCGATTATGTCAATGCGTTCGAGCGCTTCCGCGATCCGAGCCACCTGCGCGCGTGGACCGTGGAGGAATGGCGCCACGCGCTGGCCGCGCACGGCTTCGCCATCGCGCACGAGGAGGTCCTGACGAAAGAAATGAATTTTGCCTATTGGGCGGGGCGCCATGACGCCGCCATGCAGGCCTATCTGCGCGCGATGCTCGAGCACGCGACGGCGGCCGTCAAGCAGGTGCTCAAGCCCGAAGACAAACCGGGCGGCCTCACTTTTTGCCTCAGCGAAGCGCTGTTCATCGCCCGACCGACGGCGAACGGCTAAGCGATTGTCGAGGCTCGGCTTCGCCGCCGCACGAAACTTCTGCCTCGGGCCTCCGTTATGAACAGGTTGGCTGGAGGCTTCTCGCCATGCGCAAGACCGAGATCGGCGGGTTTCCTGCCCGCACCGTCGACGGACGCCACGGCCGTCCGCTAGTGCTGTTTATTCATGGCTCATTCTCCACCCACGAGCCGTTTTCCCGCTGGCTGACCGTGTGCGAGAAAAGCGGATGGCGTGCGGCTGTCGCGGCGCGCCGTGGCCGGCTCGACCTCGACCCGCCGTGTGCCGACGGCCTCACGATCGCCGACTACCTCGATGACACGCGCCGCGTGATCGACGCGCTGGGCGAGCGTCCGATCCTGATCGGCCACAGCCTTGGCGGGCTGATTGCCCAGAAGCTTGCGGAAGAGGACCGCGCCGCCGCACTCGTGCTGCTGGCGCCCGTTCCGCCATGGCCGCTGATGCCGCAAGCCGATGCGTTGCCGGCTCTTGCCCCGATGCTGCCCAGCATCCTCGCGGGACGGCCGGTGCTTCCGAGCTACTGGAGCGCCGTGCGGCTGATCTTGAACCGCGTCCCACAGCCCGATCGTCGGCGCATTCATGCCTCGCTGGTGCACGAATCGGGCATCGCCTACCGCGAGATGACGTTCGGAACCGTGCGCACGTCGCCCGAGAAAGTGCGCTGTCCGGTGCGCGTGATCGCGGCCGAGCAAGACCGCGTCATCTCGCCCGCCCTCGCCCGCTCAATTTGCGACTACTATGGTGCCGAGTTCCTCGTGCTCGAGGCGCACGGGCACTGGGTGATCGAGGAGCCCGGGGCTGAAATGATCGCAGAGGACGTCATCGGCCGGCTCGACGGTCTTGCGCTGCGGGCGGCTGCCTGAAGGATGCAACAATGCGTAAGCTGGTGCTGGTGACGATCGCATTGCTCGGCTGCTCGGTGAGCGGGTTCGCGCAGACCGAACGCATCGGGCCAGGCGGCGTGCGGATGGCGCCCGGCCCTTCGCAACCTCACGATTTCACGCCCGGCGGGATCGGCGCGGGCGGCGTGCCGGTCGCGCCGGGTTCGGCCGCGCGCGATGTCAATGTCGAGCGCATCGGCCCGGGCGGCGGAGCACTCGCGCCCGGTCCCGCCGGCAGTGTCGGCACCGGCCCGACCCTGCGCACGCCCGCCGTCGCGCCCTCCTCGCGCGATCTCGCCGGGACGGTCCGTACCAAGCGCCGGCACTTCTTTCGCGGCAAGACCAAGCGGCGACCTCAAATCGTGCGCTCCTCGGGCCGGCGCATGTGAGAAACCCGGAACCAGCCATTCATTTGATTGACGAAGCTCGTCATTGCCGGGCGGTGGCCCGGCAATGACGCTTGGTTTGGCGCCGTCTTTCAACCGGAAGCGAGATGGCCGGGACAACCCTCGCCGCTATGGCGGCTCGCCCGGCCATGACGAGTGTTGCGCGGGTCAGAATCCCCCGATCGAATCGGCGTCGCGATGCAGCTGGAACCGGATATTCGGATCCGGATCGGCGCCGACATAGTGGCCGTACTCGTCATAGACGGGGTAATTCGGTGCTTGAACGGCCGCGCTCGGAGCGCGCCGGTGGGTCGCGCCAGGAGCGACGCGGGCAAACGCGCCCTCGGCGCCACGGTAGACGGCCGGCGGAGCCGATGGGGTGCGGACAATATTGCCGGAGCCGACCGAGGGATCATACGACTGAGCAAAAGCCGGCGACGTGACCAGGAGGGCCGTCGCCACGAGCAATATGGTCTTCATTTTCATTCTCCATTTCCACTTCAGCCACCCCGCTTGCGCCGCTGATGTGCAATGCAGCATTGGATTGTGCAATGCAACAATTTGTGACCATGCGGTGAAAATGTGTGATTCCGCGTGAACGACGCATTCGCGAGAAATTCGCGCCTGTGATCAAAAAGGCGCCGCGCCGAGTCGCGTTAGCTCTGATCCACGGACCAAGCCCGACCAACGACCGAATCGTTTTCGCTGCGGCCGGCAGCGCCGCCGCGTGGCTGGTGTCAACGTCGTGAGGAACATGGAGGCCCCGCATGCCGCGCTATCGTTTCGATCTCACCGACGGCACCGAGGTGCTGCAGCACGCGCAGGGAGTCGAGCTTCCCGGCAACGCAGCGGCGCGCGAGGAAGCGCTGGCGCTCGCCCGCGAGCTGAAGGACGGCAGGGTCATGCCGGGCCGCAGATGGGACGGCTGGTTCGTCGAGATCAAGGACGACCACGGCCAGCGCGTCGACATGGTGCCGGTCGACCTCGCGCCGGACGAGCCGTCGCCGCTCACGTGACGATTGTTGAGCGCCGGTGTGTCATTTTTGACACAAATGCGGGCATATGATAGACCGATCAAAAAAGATTGCCGGCCGCTTCTACGCAACGCCGAACGGGCGCAGACCGGTCCGCGAGTGGCTGCTGGATCTCCCGAAGGGTGACCGTCGCCTTATCGGCAAACACATCCAGAAGGTGGAGTTTGGTTGGCCGATTGGAATGCCGTACTGCCGCTCCCTTGGGCATGGCCTATGGGAGGTGCGCAGTGACCTGAGCGGCGGTCGGATCGCGCGCGTGATCTTCTGTATTCGTGAGAGCGAGATGATCCTGCTGCACGGCTTTATGAAGACGACGCAGAAGACTCCGCCCGGTGAAATCCAACTTGCCCTCAGGCGCAAAAGAGAGATCGCGGAATGAAGAAAAAACAAACGAAAGGCTACGTCGATCGGAGCGAGACATTCGATGAGTTCCTCGCCAAGGAGGGCCTGCTTGCCGAAACCGAGGATGCGGCACTCAAGGAGATCATCGCCGATCAGATCAAAGTCGCCATGACCGAGGAAGGTCTCAGCAAGACCGCCATGGCCGCGCGCATGAAGACGAGTCGCCGCCAGCTCGACCGTCTGCTCGATCCAAATAACCCATCGGTGACACTTGCTACATTGCGCCGCGCGGCTTCGGCGGTAGGCCGGCACTTACGCGTAGAGTTGGAATAGCCGTGCGCACAGACACACTGCCGAGCCCACATCCCGGCGAAATCTTGCAGGAAGAGTTTTTGCGACCGATGAGCCTCTCGCAGACGAGGCTCGCCCGCGCGATCAACGTATCGCCGCGCCGTATCAACGAGATCGTGCTGGGCAAACGCGCCATCACGGCGGATACCGATCTGCGGCTCGCGCGCTATTTCGGTGTGAGCGACGGCTATTTCCTGCAGCTCCAGACCGATCACGATTTGTTGGCGCAGCGGCGCAAGATTGCTGCGGTGCTGAAAACCATCAAGCCACGGGCGGCGTAAGCAAGCCTCACCGCACCAGTTCGCGCATCGCGCGGTCCAGCCCCTCCAGCGTGAGCGGGTACATGCGGTTGCCGACGAGCTGGCGCACCATGCGGATCGACATGGTGTAGTCCCATTGGTGCTCGGGGACGGGATTGAGCCACACGCAGGCCGGATAGGTGCGCATGACGCGCTCGAGCCAGATCTGGCCGGCCTCCTCGTTGTAGTGCTCGACCGAGCCGCCCGGCGCGGTGATCTCGTACGGGCTCATCGCGGCGTCGCCGACGAAGATCACCTTGTAGTCGTGCGGGTAGGTATGCAGCACGTCCCAGGTGGGCGTCGTCTCCTGGAAGCGGCGGCGGTTCTCCTTCCACACCCGCTCGTACAGGCAGTTGTGGAAGTAGAAGTGCTCCATGTGCTTGAACTCGGAGCGCGTCGCCGAGAACAGCTCCTCGGTTGCCTGCACGTGCCAGTCCATCGAGCCGCCGATGTCGAAGAACAACAGCACCTTCACGGCATTGTGCCGCTCGGGACGCATCTTGAGGTCGAGATAACCCTTGTGCGCGGTTTCCTTGATGGTGCCGTCGAGGTCGAGCTCGTCGGGGGCGCCGGTGCGGGCGAACTTGCGTAAGCGCCGCAGCGCGATCTTGATGTTGCGGGTGCCGAGCTCGACTTCGTCGTCGAGATCCTTGAACTCGCGCTTGTCCCAGACCTTCACGGCGCGGAAATGTCGGCTCTTGTCCTGGCCGATGCGCACGCCTTCCGGATTGTAGCCCCAGGCGCCGTAAGGCGAGGTGCCGGCGGTGCCGATCCATTTGTTGCCGCCCTGGTGACGGCCCTTCTGCTCGGCCAGGCGCTTCGCCAACGTTTCGAGCAGCTTGTCGAGACCGCCCATGGCCTCGATCTGCCGCTTTTCCTCCTCGGTGAGATACTTCTCGGCGAGCTTCTTCAGCCATTCCATGGGAATGTCGACCTCGAGCGCCTCCTCCAGCGATTCGAGGCCTTTGAATACGTGGCCGAACACACGATCGAACTTGTCGAGGTTGCGCTCGTCCTTCACCAGGGCGGCGCGGGAGAGGTAGTAGAAGTCCTCGACCCGGCGGCCGGCAAGGTCCGCGTCCATGGCCTGCATGAGGGTCAGATACTCGCGCAGCGTCACCGGGACGCCGGCGGCCTTGAGCTCATGGAAGAAGCTGACGAACATCAGGGACCTGGCCGCGAAAACCCGCTCATCGGACGCCCATATACTTTCTATCGACCGTGCAATCCACATCCGCCCGCGTATTCACGGCGCGCTGCCCTGATTTGTCCTTCTCGATGCGGTAAGAAAGGCACCTTCCAGGAGGTTTCATGCGCCCAATCGTCGTGGCCCTCAGCGCGGCCCTGCTCGCCACCCTTGCCGCCGATCGCGCCCCGGCCCAGGTCGGCTTTGCCTCCGAGGTCACGGTCTCCTGGGAGGTGAAGAACCGGTTCCGCCTGTTCCGTTACGAAAGCGATTTCCTCAAGCATGTCGATGCCGCGCGTGGCGACGGCATGCTCGCCGCCGAACGGCGCCTCGCGCGCGCAACCGACGGCCAGGGCTGGGCCCGCACCCTGCTCAACGGATTGTGCGTCGATCAGGCCGGCAAAGTCGTAGAGATCTGCGAGCGCGACGGCGAGAAGGAGATCTACCTCGCGCCCACCGACCACCGCGTGGGCGTCCTCGTTCCCAATGCGCCTGCCGGCACGAGCTGCGCCTGGACTTTCGCCGATGGCGAAGATCCGCCGCAGGCCGTCACCGTGCCATGCGACGAGGAAGTTCGCCTGCGTGTGCGCTATGGACGACCCATGCTGGCGACCGCCGATATTCCCCTCCCCGACGGCACGATCAAGCGCGCCACCGCCGAGATCCTGGTGCGCGACGTGCTCATCGCTGGCCTCGGCGACTCGGTCGCCTCGGGAGAAGGCAACCCCGACCGCCCGATTGCGCTCGCCGACGAGGGATTTTGCTTCCGCCGTTTTCTCGGCACCACGCGCAGCGATTATTTTCGGCCCGGCCGGGCGGGCTACCGCGGCAATCGGACCTGCGAAGGGAGCGCCGCATCGGCGAGCACCGACCAGGAGGATTGGGCGCGGCACCGGGCGCGCTGGATGAGCGCGGCCTGCCATCGCTCGCTCTACAGCTATCAAGTGCGCACCGCACTGGCATTGGCCGTCGAGGAGCCGCACCTGGCCGTCACGTTTCTTCCCCTCGCCTGCACGGGCGCACAGATCGGCCGAGGCCTGCTCGATTCGCAGGGCGCGAGCGAGATCGTGTGTGCGCGACGCGGATCGTGCTCGAGCACCGTTCCGGCGCAGCTCATCCAGCTGCGCGATGCGCTTGGGCTGGCGCGCCGCCAGCAGCCCGACCGCGCCTTGGACCTCGTGCTGCTCACCGTCGGGGCGAACGACATCCATTTCTCGGAGCTCGTCGCCAACGCGATGCTCGATCAATCGGCGGAACGCGTCGTATTCACTCGCGCCGGGCGGATCGCCTCGGTCGAGGAGGCGGAGGGCAGTCTCGCCAGCCGGCTGCCGGCCGATTTTGCGCGGTTGCGCACCGCCTTGAAGAGCTTCGTGGCCGGCGGCGATCTTCGCCGCGTGGTCTTTGTCTCTTATAGCAATCCGGCACTTAAGCCCGACGGCAGCGCGTGTCCGAGCGGTCGTGCCGGGTTCGACATTCACCCCGGCTTTGCGGTCAACGGAGATCTGGTGCGGCGCGCCGCAAGTTTCATCGATAAAAGCTTTCTGCCCCGCATGAAGGCGCTGGCGCTGTGTCAGGGCGGCGCGTGCGGGGACACGGACCGCATGAGTTTCGTCGACGCGCATCAGAGCGCCTTTGCCGAGCACGGGTTTTGTGCGCAGGCCGACAGCGATCCGGCGTTCGACCAGGAGTGTTTCGCGCCCGACGGGCAGAGCTTCCACACCAGCCCGGTCGATGGGGCGGCCCAGCCGCTCAAATGCGGCCGCAGCGTGCGCGAGTTCCGCGCCTATGCGCCGCGCGGGCGGTGGATCCGCACTGCGAACGACAGCTACTTCACGGCAATGACTTACCCGGAGGGGCTCGGCCCCGCCCAGCCGGCGGATATTCACGACGCGACCTGGGGCGTGGCGAGCGCCGTCTATGGCGGGGCCGTACATCCGACCGCCGAGGGCCATGCCGCCATGGCGGACGCGGCGCTTGCGAAGGTTCGCGACGTGCTCGGCCTGGTGAGGCCGACCGCGCCGGTGACGGTCGAGCCGCTGCCGCCGCCCGGGAACAGCACCCAGTAGTCAGCAGTCCGAATTGCGGACTTCTGATCACGGATTACGGATGACTGATCCCTGGCTATGCAACACCGAGCTTCTTCTGCAGGCTGGTGGACGAGGTCGTGTACTGGAATACGAGCCGCTTGTCCGGATAGACGTAGCGATGCGCCTTCTGCGCCATCAGGGCGACCTCGTGGAAGCCCGAGAGGATCAGCTTGAGCTTGCCCGGATAGGTGTTGATGTCGCCGACGGCGAAGATGCCCGGCTCGTTGGTCTCGAATTTTTCCGTATCGACCGGGATCAGCTCGCCGTCGAGCTTCAATCCCCAGTTCGCCACCGGCCCCAGCTTCATGGTGAGGCCGAAGAACGGCAACAGGGCGTCGCACGCGATGTTGAAATTCGAGCCGTCGTTGCGCTTGACCACCGCGCATTCGAGCTTGCCGTTCCCGCCCTCGAGCGCCGTTACCTGGCCGAGCACGAAGTCGATCTTTCCTTCCGACACCAGCGCCATCATCTTGTTGACGCTGTCGGGCGCGGCGCGAAAGGCATCGCGCCGGTGCAGCAGCGTCAGGTGCCTGGCGATCGGCGCCAGATTGAGCGTCCAATCCAGCGCGGAGTCGCCGCCGCCCACGATGAGGACGCGCTTGTCCCGCAACGCCTCCATCTGGCGCACTGCGTAGAACACCGACGTGCCCTCGTAGGCTTCAATGCCGTTGATCGGCGGCCGCTTGGGCTGAAACGATCCGCCGCCGGCCGCGATCACGATGACCTTGACCTCGAACACCTTGCCGCCGTCGGTGGTGACGCGGAACAACGGATCGCCGATGCGCTCGATCGTCTCCACCATCTCGTTGAGATGGAATATCGGACCGAACGGCTTAATCTGCTCCATCAACGCATCGGTAAGGCCCTGGCCGGTGATATAGGGAATGCCGGGAATGTCGTAGATCGGCTTCTCGGGATAGAGCTCGGCGCACTGGCCTCCGATCTTGTCGAGGATGTCGACGAGATGCGCCTTCATGTCGAGCAGGCCGAGCTCGAACACGGCGAACAGGCCGATCGGCCCGGCCCCGATGATGAGGGCATCGGTCCTGATCGGATCCACATTGAATCGCTCTATCTTCATCGCACTTGAGACCCGGTTCGTCAGCCGTTCGTCAGCGCCTCGTCATGGCCATTCGGGGTGACTGTCTAGCGACCGGGAGCAGCCGGGAAAAGACCTTCTGTAGGGAATTATCGACCAATAATCCCAGCGTCTTTGGGACGAACGTATTTGCGAGCCTATCTGCCCTGGTAGGATGGCGTGCGCACCACGAGCCCGTCCAATTCCTCGGTGACCTGGATCTGGCACGACAGCCGCGAGTTCGGCTTCGCGTCATAAGCGAAATCGAGCATGTCCTCTTCCATCGGCGAGGCCTCGCCGGTCTTTTCGACCCAGGCCTCGTCGACATAGACGTGGCAGGTGGCGCAGGTGCAGGAGCCGCCGCATTCGGCCACGATCCCGGCGATCCCGTTGCGGAGCGCCGTTTCCATCACGGTCGAGCCGACCTCAGCGTCGACGGTGTGCGACGTGCCGTCATGCTCGATGTAGGTGATCTTGGGCATCGTTGACGGGCGTTATATGCCGCAGCGGTCGACCATTGCGAGCTTCGTCACGGTTTTCGAAAAGCACGGTGCGAAATTCCGTTGCAAGCGACTGCCATAATCGTGAATGCATTACGCTTGGCGCGGCGGCACGGTGACGACGAGCCCGTCGAGATCCTCCCGCACTTTGATCTGGCACGAGAGACGCGAGCTCGGACGGACATCGAAGGCGAAATCCAGCATGTCTTCTTCCATCGGCGACGGATTGCCGGTCTTCTCCTGCCAAGCCTCATCGACATAGACGTGGCACGTCGCGCAGGCACACGCCCCGCCGCATTCAGCCTCGATGCCGGGGACGTTGTTCCTGATCGCCGTCTCCATGACGGTCGACCCGACCTCGCCATCGACCGTGCGGGCAGGCCCATCCGATTCGATATAGGTGATCTTGATCATTGCAGGAAAGAAGAGAACTCGGCGGCCGGTCGGGCCGCCTCTATAACGACTCGGCTGGGACGGGGCAAATTTCCGTTCTGGTGCCCCGCTTCCGAAGCTCGTGATACATCGCAGCACCCTCTGACACGAACTTCGGAAGCAAAGGGGCACTAGCAAGTCTATGGTTCTAGTGCCGCTTTTCCATGTGAAGTTCCTAACGAGCTTGCGGCAGGTGGTGTAGGAACTCCAAATCGGCGGCACTAGTGCGCGCGCAGGAGATCGGCGATGAAGCCGCGGGCTTCTTCGGTGGCGGTGCGCAGCACGCCGAGCGCGCGCTTGAAATCGGCCTGATCGGCCGCATCGGTTGCTTCCACCGCCTCGGCGGCGCGCGCCACATGGGCGGCGCCGATGGCCCGGGCCGAGCCTTTCAGCGTGTGCGCCAGCGTGGGCACGGCCTCGACCGGCGCCGCCTGCATGCGCTCCATCAGGATCATGGCCTGACGGTCGAACAGTTGCAGCACCTCGCGCTCGAGGCTGCGCTCGCCGAGCGTCATGCGGGCAAGGTGCACGAGATCGATGGGCCGCTCGATTGACGTCGATGGCGAGAGCCGGTCACCGGTTGCTGCCGAAAGTTCAGTCATATCGCCCTCCCCTTGGGCATTCTTCGTTATCGGTCAATTTGAGCCCGCAATAGGCGAAAACGCGGTAAATCCGAAGCCATTGCCGGGTGTCTTGACGGCAACAAACATGCGCTTGGTTAACGCGGGATTAACCTTGCCTGTCCGGACGTTAGCGGACCCGCACCCATGTCGGGGGCCGGCTGTCTCAGGGGCCCGGGAGCCTGCCGGCGTGCGTCGGCCCACCAGCAAAACCCGGTTTTATCGGGTTGGCAAACCAGCGCTCCGCCCAGCATGGGCGATGCACGTCTCGATCGTCTTGTGCGCGATCTCGCGCCCGTCGTTGTCGAACAGCGGCAGTTTCCCGCCAGCGCCGCGCTTGCGAAGTTCGAAGTTCCCATACGAGCTTGGGGTCAGCGCTGTAGGACTTCAAATCGGCAGCGTTAGCTAGCGCACGCCTTGTTGCAGACGCGCCGCCGAGCCTCGCTCGGCCCGCCCTCCGCGGCGCTCATGCCGTCCCGATCGGTTTCGCCCACTTTTTTCCTTAAAGGCTCGTGACCGCATCGTTAACGATAGTTAAAAAGAGGTTACCAAATCCGGTTTCTTTTGGCTCACCAGACCGATAGGATAACCGAGCGGCGGTCAGAAGTCATTCTCGGCACTCCCTGCGTCGGCTGCCAGCAGGGTGTCGGATACGCGCCCGCGACCGCCGGACTTTAGGGACCGGACGGTGGTCCTAGTGTTGAGAGTGGAGGGGACGCGAGGCGGACATGGCAAACAATCCACGCAAAATGAAGGATCCGACCGAGGCGGCTCTGTCGGCGATCCAGGATGCTCTCAATCTGCGAGAGCCCCCGGCGCAAGCGTCCCTGCGCCCGGGTGATACGCCGGCCGCCGAGCCGTCCGCGCCAGCCGATCGGGACTTTGGCCGCCACACCGGCCGCGTGCCCACGATGGACGAGGAGCTGTTCCGCGACGACCAGCCGCTCTTGCCGGGAGTCGAGGAGCAATCGCAGCGGCGTGCCGCCAATGACGACCGTCAGTCGGTCGGACAGATTCTGCAGACGCTGCAGCAGCGTCCCTCGCGCACCCCTTACGTCGTCGCGCTGGTGCTGGCGCTCGGCTGGATCGCGGCGGTGCTGGCCGCCGCTTGGACCTTCGATACCGATCCGCGGACCCTGGTCGCGCGCGGCGGCGCGCCGCTTGCCGGGCTTGCCGCGGTCACTGTGCTCCCGGTCGTCTTCTTCTTCGTGATCGCCTACGTGGTCGTGCGCGCGCAGGAGCTGCGGCTGATCGCGCGATCCATGATCCACATGGCGATGCGGCTCGGCGAGCCCGGCACCAGTGCCGGCGAATCGGTGGTGTCCGTCGGCCAGGCCGTCCGCCGCGAGGTCGCCGCCATGGGCGACGGCGTCGAGCGGGCGCTGGCGCGCGCGGCCGAGCTCGAGGTTCTGGTCCACAACGAAGTTGCCGCGCTCGAGCGCTCCTATAACGACAACGAGCTGCGCATCCGCTCGCTCATCGACGATCTCGCCAACCAACGCGAGACCCTGGTCAGCCAGGCCGAACAGGTGCGCAATGCGCTCTCGAACGTGCATTTCGGGCTGACGCAGGACATCGCGTCGGTGAGCGAGCTCGTCTCGACCAGCGTCAACGACGCCGCGCAGCGCATCACCCGGTCGCTCGCCGAGAAGGGCGAGCACATTACGCTGGCGCTCGGTCGCGCCGGCGATTCCATGATCGACGCCATCGGCGACCGCGGCGGCGACCTGCTCGAGCAGCTTTCGCGCACTGGCGACGAAGTGAGCCGCACGCTTGACGCCGCCAACACGCGCCTGATCTCCGCCCTCAACTTCAAGACCGACGAGCTCACCGACAAGATCGTCGACATTGCCGGCGAGCTGTCGGAAACGCTGTCGACGCGGCTCGACCGCATTGCCGGCGATCTCGGAGCCAAGACCACGGCCCTCTCCGACATGCTGGCGCAACGCACCGAAGAGATCGGGTCCGGCCTCACCAACATCACGGCGACGGCCACGCTCAGCCTCACCAATCACGCGCGCGAGCTGAGCGAATCGCTCGCCGCCCAGTCGGTGACCATCACCAAGGCGCTGGAAGACCAGTCGCGCGACGTCAGCGACGCCTTGAGCACCCAGTCGCAGCAGGTTCAGGAGGCGTGGACCTCGCATTCGCAATCGCTGACCGACACGCTGTCGAGCAACTCGCGCAGCTTCGTCGACGAGTGGACCACCACCTCGCAACGGCTCACCGAGGCGCTCACCACGCAGTCGCGCGACATCACCAACTCGCTGTCCACCCGCTCCAACGAGATGGTGACCACCATGGTGGAGACCGGCAGCCGGCTGGCCGAAACCATCGTCACCCGCGCCGACGACGTCAACAGCACGCTCAAGTCGACCGGGGAATCGGTGGTGCTCGACTTGAGCCTGCGGGGTGGCGAGGTCGTCTCCAAGCTGGAAGAGATCGGCACGCGCATCAGCGACACGATCGTCACGCGCGGCACCAGGGTGACGGAAACCTTCCGCGAGACGGCGGATTCGCTCGCCGCGACCGTCAACGCCAAGGGCGATGCGGTCAAGGAAATGCTGTCGACGCGGCTGCAGTCGTTCGAAGAAGTCTTCATGCTCAGCGGCTCGGAGCTCGCCGAAAAGATCGCGCGCGACTCGTCGTCGCTCGGCAACCTCATCACTCGCAATCTCGCCGAGTTCGACCGCACCGTGAAGGTCTACGGCGGCGAGCTGGTCGAGCGCCTCGGCCAGCGCACCGGCGAAGTCACCGAGGCGATGCGCTCGCACGTCGAGAACTTCGACAGCCGCGTCACCAGCAAGACCAACGAGGCGGCCGCCTCCCTCGATCAGCGCATCATCCGCATCGAGCAGGCGCTCGACAGCCGCGCCCAGAGCCTGAGCGACATGCTCGGCGGCCGCGTGATGGAGATCGCCAAGACACTGGCCGACGGCGGCAAGGAGGTGGTGGGCGCGCTCGACAAGCGCATCAACGAGGTGACCGGCGCGATCAGCGCGCGTGGAACCAAGCTCGCCGAGACGCTCTCCGCCAAGGCCGACCAGATCGACGAGGTGCTGGGCAAGCGCGCGATGGAGATCGGCGACACCGTGGACGTCCGCATCGGCCGGTTCGAGGCCCTTCTGGTCGACCGCGTGGAAGGCGCGATGGGCCAGATCGAGGCGCGCGGCGCCTCGGCGGCCAACGCCGTCAGCACCATGATCGATCATCTCAACGAGACGATGAAAACCACCAGCAGCGATGCCGAGCAGAAGCTCGGAGCGCTGGCGTCGTCCGCCGCCATCACCATCCGCACCAGCGCCGAGGATGCCGAGCGGGCGCTGACCGGCGTGTCGTCCGGCATCGCCGGCGTGCTGAAACAGAATGCCGGCGAGATCGAGCAGGCCATCACCACCCTGGCAGCCACCACCTCCGAGCGGATGCGTGGGGGCGCCCAGGAGGCGGAACGCACGCTTACCGGCGCGTCCACCAGCCTCGTGACCACGCTGCGGCAGAACGCCGGAGAGGTCGAGCACACCCTCACCGGCCTGTCGACGGCCGTGCTCAACGTCATCAAGCAGGACTCGGCGGAGATCGAGAGCCGGCTCGGCACCCTCGCCACCTCGACGTCGCAGGTGATTCGCACCGGCGCCGACGACGCGGAACGCAGCCTCACCAGCCTCTCCTCGACAGTCCTCGGCAACGTCAAGAAGGACATCGCCGACATCGAAGGCGGGCTCGGGACGCTGGCGTCGTCCACGTCGGAGAAGATCAGCGTCGGCGCCCAGGAGGCCGAGCGCGCGCTCAGCACCGTCGCGACCTCGACCTCCGAGGCGATCCGCGCGAGCGCATTCGATGCCGAGCGCACCCTGACCAGCCTGTCGTCGGGCGTCACCACGGTGCTGAAGCAGAATGCCAGCGAGGTCGAGCGCACGCTGCTCGGCGTCGGCGCCGAGGTGGTCCGCACCTTTACCGCCAAGGCGGACGAGATGACCGGCGTCATCGGCAACAAGGCGGGCGAGATCACGCGGCTGCTCGACGACAAGAGCAACAATCTGCTGCTCGCGATCGAGAGCAAGAGCCGAACGCTCGTCGGCGAAGTGGGGCGGATCACCGACGCCACGGTCAGCGCCATCGAGAGCCGCGGCGTCGCCACGGCCAAGGCGCTGATGTCCAACAGCGAGGAGATCTCCCGCCTCATCAATGACGCGAGCGGCAATGCATCGACGACGCTCAGTCGTCAGCTGCGCGACCTCCAGGAACAGGCGCGCTCCGCGGTCGACCAGTCGCAGCGCACCGCCAGCGCCGCGGTCTCCGAGATGCACGAGACGCACGGCATGCTGCGCAACGACGTCAACTCGTTGTTCGAACGCCTGCGCGAGGCCAATTCCCTGCTCCAGGAGGTCCTGAGCGGCGCGACGGAGAATCTGGGCGCGATCGAAAGCTCGCTGTCGACCCGCGTCGCCGAGTTCGTCGGCGCCATGAACGACGTAAACGAGCGCAGCAACTCGGCAGGGGTTCAGGTGGACGAGCACATCAGGTCGTTCGAGGCCTTGTCCTCGAACGTGCTGCGCGAGATCGGGACCCTGGCGGAACAATTCGACGCGCATGGCCGCGCGCTGGCCACCGCCGCCAGCCTGGTCGACAAGAGCAACAGCCGGGTGGCGGAGACGCTGGGCAGCAGTCGCAGCGCGATCGACTCGCTGGTGGGCGACCTCGACGCCAGGACCGATCAGCTCAGCGCGACGGTGATGGCCAAGACCGCGCACCTCACCGATGCCTTGAGCGCGAGCACCGATCGGCTCAGCCGGGCGCTCGGCGAAAAAACCGAGACCGTCATCACGGAATTTGCCTCGCGCACGGAGGCGCTCGAGCAGCGCCTGAAGCGCTTCGGCGCGCTGCTCACCGAATCGTTCGAGACCTCGGAAGCCCGTGCGCGCGATATCGCGCGCGTGATCGCCGACGCCACCACCGAGGGCACGCGCGCGATCACCAACCAGTACGAACTGGTGCGCACGACGTCCGACGAGGAGAGCAGGCGCGCGACCGAATCGCTGCGCGTCGTCTATCGCCAGGCCACCGAAGAGACGATGTCCCTGTTCCGGCAGACGTCGGAGCAGTTCGGCGAGATCGTGCGCGATCTCAAGGGCATGACGGAAGAGATGCAGCGCGAGCTCGATGTGACGCGCGAGCAGTTGCGCAAGGGCATTCTCGAGCTGCCGGAGGAGACGGCCGAGAGCGCGGCGCAGATGCGGCGCGTGATCGTCGATCAGATCGAGGCGCTCGCCGAATTGAACCGGATCGTCGCTCGCCATGGTCGCGGCGTCGATGCGCCGGAGGCGCGCCGCGGCGGCCGCGAGGACGCCAGCGCCGGCGCGGGTGGTGGCCGTGGCAGCACCGCGCGGCCGGCCTCCCCGCCCGAGAGCCGCGGACCGTCGCGTCCGGCCGAGCCGCGCCCGAGTGCCGGCGGCGGCGGCGGCGACGGTCGCGCCGGCTGGCTCTCCGATCTCCTCACCCGCGCCTCGCGCGACGAGGGGGATGTCGGCTCAGCGGCGCGTGGCGAGGAACGGCCGAGCCGGCACGCTGTCGAGGCGCTCGATTCGATCTCGGTCGACATCGCCCGCATGATCGACCACGAAGAGGTGAGCGACGTGTGGGATCGCTATAACCGCGGCGAGCGCAACGTCTTCTCGCGCCGCCTCTACACGCCGCAGGGCCAGCAGACGTTCGACGAGATCCGCAAGCGCTACCGCGGCGACCGCAACTTCAAGCACACCGTCGACCGCTATATTGCGGAATTCGAGCGGCTGCTCGACGAGGTTTCGCGCGACGAACGCGGAGCCGCCACGGCGCGCAGCTATCTCGTCTCCGAGACCGGCAAGGTCTACACCATGCTGGCCCACGCCGCCGGACGGTTCGAGTAGGGACTGCGGAGGCCCCTCGCCTGTCATGCCGGGCCGGGCGCCTTCGGGCGCGAGAGCCGGGATTCAGAAATCATCGCGGCTGACTTATATTCGACCAATGGAGCCAACGCGCCGAGCCGTTCTGCGAGGCGTCCTGGCGGCGACGGCGGGCGCCGTGCTGCCGGGCCAAGCTGGCGCGCAGGACGCTTCACCGATCACCAAGCCGATCCCCTCCACGGGCGAACGGCTGCCGGCGGTCGGGCTGGGCAGCTGGATCACCTTCAACGTCGGCAACGACGGCAAGCTCAAGGACGAATGCGCCGCTGTCATCGCCGCCTTCTTCGCCGCCGGCGGCCGGATGATCGACTCCTCGCCCATGTACGCTTCCTCGCAGCCGACTATCGGCTACGGTCTCCGCAAGCTCGGATACCCGCAGGCGCTGTTTTCCGCCGACAAGGTGTGGATCTCGAGCCCGGCCGGCGGGCCAGGCCAGATCGAGCAGTCACGGGCCTATTGGGGCGTGAAGGGCTTCGACCTCCTCCAGGTGCACAATCTCCTGTCGTGGGAGCGGCACCTCGAGACGCTGTTCGCCATGAAAACCGACGGAAAGCTGCGCTATGTGGGGATCACCACGTCGGAGGGCCGACGTCATCGCGACGTCGAGCGCATCATGGCAAGCCAGCCGATCGATTTCGTGCAGGTGACCTACAATCTGCTCGACCGCGAGGTCGAAGCGCGCATCCTGCCGCTGGCACGCGAGCGCGGCATCGCCGTCATCATAAATCGCCCGTTCCGTGAAGGCCAACTGCTCCGGCAGATCGAACATCGCCCGCTGCCCAAATGGCTCGCGGAGACCGGGGCTTCGAGCTGGGCGCAATTCATCCTGAAGTTCATCGTGTCGCATCCGGCCGTCACCTGCGCGATTCCCGCCACGACTCGCGTCGATCACGTGCGCGAGAACATGGCGGCTGCGACCGGAACGCTGCCGGATGAAGCCCTGCGGCGGCGCATGGCGGATCACGTCAGGCAGGTGTGAATGTCGGAGTGGTGGACGTATACGCTCTCCGACTTCCTGCTGTTCTCCCCTCGCGTTTACTATCGGATTTTCGAGCTGCACAACCGGGCGCTCTGGCCGGCGCATGTCGTCACGCTGATCCTCGGCCTCGCAATTTTTGTCCTGCTGCTGCGAAAGTCGACGCGCGCAACGGCTCGAGCCGTCCCGGCGCTCCTTGGAGCGCTGTGGATCTGGATTGCCTGGGCGTTCTTCTGGGACCGTTATGCCACCATCAACTGGGCAGCGCTCTACGTCGCCCCAGCCTTCGCGCTGCAAGGGCTGTTGCTTCTCTGGATCGGCACGGTCGGGCGACGCCTCACCTTCGCGCCCGGCCATGACGTCTTCGATCGCGCAGGTCTCGCCCTCCTCGCTTTCGCCCTTGTCGGCTATCCGTTGCTTGCGCCGCTCATGGGCAGGCCGTGGCTCGCCGCCGAGGTGTTCGGGATTGCCCCCGACCCGACCGCCGTTGCGACACTGGCGGTGCTCGCAGTCGCGCACGGGCGAGCCCGATGGCTCACGATGCCGATCCCCCTCCTCTGGTGTGCCATCACCGCGGCGACGCTGTGGACCATGGGGGCCGGCGACTTCTTCGTCGCACCCATCGCCGCGCTGGGCGCAATCGCGATCGCTTCTGCGCGGAAACCGGTACCGATGATGCGATGCGACTGAGCTGCACGCATCGACAATATTCCACGGGAGCAGGCACGCCTCCGCATTCTGCGTTTCATAAGGGCTGCGCAGTTCGCGCCTCAATAGACTCCGGGGATCAGCCGTGACGTGCGGGCACAGTAGGCCTCGTACTCGTCGCCGAACTGCGAGCGCAGCAGCCGCTCCTCGGCGCGCATGCGCGCAACCAGCGGCGGGATGAGAAGCGCCGTCAGCAGCATGCCCACGCCTGACCGAAACGCCAGCGCCCATCCCAGCGAGTTGATGAACATTCCCAGATAGCTGGGATTGCGAATGATGCCGTACACGCCGCTCGTGACCAGCGTATGCCCCGGCTGGATCGCGACCAGCCCGCTGAAGCGATGGCCGAGCACGAAGACCGGCCAGATGCGCAGCGCACCGCCCGCCGCGAAGAGGGCGACGCCGAGCCAGCGAACCGCATTGCCGTCGATGACCCAGATCCCCTTGCGGTCCGTGTAGGCCGGCAGGTAGGCGGCCAAAAGGCCTAACACTCCGAATGCGGCAATGACCCAGCGGTTGGCGCGGTCCTCGCGCACCCCCGGGCTCAGGTTTCCGCGGGTGAAAAGCGCCGCGCCGGACAACGCAAACGTCACGACCGCCAGAGCGATCCGGGCTGGATGGGAGAAGAAGGCGGCAAACCCGCCCCAACCGAGGATGGCGAGCCCCAGGTAGGCAAGCGTCGCCGCCAAGGTAAAGAACGCCAATGTGGCATTGGGCATGACGGTGGTCTCGCCTGGACGATCCCTCCCAGATAGGGCCGCGGCGTCTGAAATCAGCGTTGGGGAGGCCGAAATCGCGCAACGGATTGTCGCCTGCGCGACAGAGGGAACCGGCATGCCCGCCATCGAGTTATCAGGCATCTGATGGACTGCGCGAGTGGTCTTGGAGCAAGAGACCACGATGAACGACTTCATACGAGATGCAACCGTCAAGCTGGTCCTCGCCTTGGTGCTGCTGGCTCAACTGTTCCAGCGACCCGGCAAGCTGACGGCTGGGCGATAGCTTAAGTTTCCGAAGGTCCTCGGGGGCAATTTCCATGGTCGAGCCGATGATGTTTTTCGCGCTCGGCGCCCTGGCGGCCGGCCTCTGCGCGCTCCTCATCCTTCCTCTGGTCCACGCGCGGGCGGTGCGCCTCGCCGCACGTCGGCTCGAGGCCAATATTCCCGTCTCGTTGGCGCAAATTCGCGCCGACAAGGATCTGATGCGCGCCGAGTTCGCTTTGGCGGCGCACCGGTACGAAATGACCATCGAGCAGCTCAAGACCAAGATGACCGAGCAGCGTGCCGAGCTCGGCCGCAAGACCGACGAACTCAACCGCTTGAAGCCTGGACTTGGCGAAGAGACAATATCTGCGCCGCACGGACCGGCCTCGATCGACCGCGGCTCGACGATCGAGCCGGCGCGTCCGGTCGAACGCCCACTCATCAGGCTTGCGGACCTTGCCAAGCTCGCCCCGGACATCGAGCCACCGTCGCTCGTGCCTGGCCGCGATGATATCGGCGCGCCCCTTTCACCAGCGCATTCCGAACCGGCGGGGCCGCCGAGCGCATCGAGACGGAAGTAAAACGCGCCTACCCACCGGCCCACTGCCCACTGCCGTAATGTAGCGATTTCGTCATTTTGTTGCCGACAAAGCGCCGTCTCCGGGGTAAAGTCTTCCGGTTGGGTCAGCACGAGTTCTTTTCGCACAAGTCGAATCTGCCCGAGGTCCCGAGCGGCTCGGACCGTCTGTTTTGGCGGCGCCGCAGCGCTTGAGCCACGAGGGCAATAAGAGGGAGCACGCAGTGAGCAACGGCAAGAAACAGGCCAGGGCGACGGAACAGGCCGCAGCAAGGACCACGAAGCCGGCGGTTCTCCTTGTGGGCGCCGACAAAGGTGGCGTCGGCAAGACCACGATCACGCGGACGATTCTCGATTACCTCGCCGCCAAGAACGTTCTGGTGCGCGCGTTCGATACCGAGCATCCGCGCGGCACGCTCAGGCGCTTCCATCCCAACGTGACGGAAGTGGTCGACATCATGAGCGCGCCGGATCAGATGCGCATCATCGATACGCTGGCGACCAGCGAGGTGAAGCTGACCGTGATCGATGTGCGCGCCGGGCTGTTGGCCGGTACCCTGAACGCCCTCACCGACATCGGCTTCTTCGAAGCGGTCGATGCCGGGGAATTCAACTTCGGCCTGTTCCATGTGCTCGGCCCGTCGATCGCGTCGCTGGCCGAGATCGCCGACGTCTTTCCCTATACGCGCGGCAGGAACTATTTCCTGGTGAAGAACTTCATCAACGAAACGAGCTATTTCGACTGGCACCCGGAGATTTACGAGAACTACTTCAAGAAGCTCAAGGACCAGATCGAGATGATGAGCATTCCCAAGCTCAACGAGCTCGCCTATGAGCAGGTGGAACTCGCCGGGGTGCCGTTTTCCAGCTTCATCAAGAACAAGAACGGCCAAGGCCAGCCGGCGAACAATTCCCTCGTGCTGCGTGGATATGTCCGCACCTGGCTCAACCAGATCAGCGAGGAATATGACCGCGCGGGCGCGCTCGACTGGGCGACGTCGCATTGACGCCAGCCGGCAGTCCCCTCAAGCTACCTAGGACGAGTCACGTGAGTTTGCGTCGCCGAGTTTTCGCATGAAGCAGGCGCATGAAAGGGAGAAATCTGGCCGTCATCGCCGCTGCGCTGCGTCCCGGCAGCGGCACGACCCTGTTGGCACGCCTGTTTGCCGACTACGCGATCCTTTCGCGTGAACACCCGCTGATTTTTGACACCGACAGCCTCGATCGCGACCTGAGCCGGTATTTTCCCCACTCGGCCAGACTCGTCGATCTCGATCGCGTCCAGGGCCAGATGTCGTTGTTCGATACGCTGGCGAGCGCGGCACCGGGCACGCGGGTGGTCGACGTCACCTATCGCCGCTTAAGAAAATTCTTCGATCTGATGCACGACATCGACTATCTGCCGGAGGCGCGGCTGCGACAGGTCGAGCCGATCATTCTCTATATCGTCACGCGGGATTTCGAATCCTACGAGCAGGGGCGAAACCTGCGCGACCGCTTCGATTGCCCGTTCGTCGTCGTCGAGAACGACTTGATCGGCAAACCGATGCAGAGCCTGCATCACTCGAGCGGCTTTGCGGCGCTGAGCCGGCACCCATTGCGCATGCAGTTGGCATTACTCGATCCACCGCTGGCCGACGTGATCGCCGACCCGCGCGTGTCGGTCAGTGAGTTCATGCGGCAGGACCCGGACACGCCGGTGCTCGCCCATCTGACGCGCGAACACCGCTCGGCGATCCGTGCGTGGATCATCAAGATGTTCAAGGAAATCCACCGGATCACGCGCGAGGTCGACGCGCCCGCCCGCGTGCCCGCCGACGGTGAACCGGACCAATGACCGGGATGGGCTAACGTGTCGCCGCGGCAGAGGCTTCGGGCGCGCGGCGTCGCAGAGGCTGTGACGGCCGCGGAGCTTGCGCCCGGGCGGTGGGCGCCGGCGCAGCGGTTTCCGGCGGCGCCTGCGCATCGGCGGCGCTGGGCCCGAAGATCACCCGCTGCGGATTGCGGTCGAAATTGCGGATCGCCCGGCCGAGGTCGGCGAGCGTGCGCCGCGCGTCGACCGCCAAAGCCTCGTATTCACGCAAGCCGTTGGCGGAGAAGCGGGTCAGGCCGGCCGAGATCTCGGCCGTGCGCTTGTCGAGATGCTCCGACAGCGCACGCATGGAGCGCGCGGTGTCCAGGAGCTCGCTTTTGATGTCGCCGCCGGCGAAGTCTTCCAGCCCGGCCATGATGCGATCGAGCCGCTCGGAATTGCGGGCCAGCGTCGTCGAGAAGGATTCGAGATTCCCCAAGGTCGTCTTCACGGTGTCGCGGTTCTCGGCCAGGATGTCGTCGACCCGGCGCACCAGCGCACCGGCGTTGGTGGCCACGTCGCGGATGGTGGCGGTCACGTCCTGGGTCGCGCTCGGATCCGCGATCAGGGTGGCGGGCTGGCCGTTTTCGCCGGCGAGCGGCGGGGCATTCGCCGCGCCGCCTTTGACCGAGATCGAGGCGATGCCCGTAAGCCCCTGGAAATCAAGCCCGACGCGCGTATCGGCGCGCACCGGCACCGCCTTGTCAACATTGATGGTGGCGACGACCTGGCGCGGGTTCTGCGGGTTGAGCCGGAGGTCGGAGACTTCCCCGACCTTGATGCCGTTGAACAGCACCCAGCCGCCAGTGCGCAGGCCAGAGACCGCGCCGTCGAACACCACGCGATACGTGGCGCGCTCGCCGCCGTCGCCCGCACGCGAGAACCAGTAGACGAAGCCGAACCCGCCGGCGATCACCGCCAGCGTGAACAACCCGATCACCACGTAATTGGCCCTCGTCTCCATCGGTCCGACTTATCTCACCCGGCGGCAGCGCGCGTCCGCTTGCCGCGAAAGTACTGTTTCACCCAGGAGTGCTCCGACGCGAGCATGGTTGCGATCGGCCCATCGACCACCACACGCCCATCCGCCAGGACCGCGATCCGATCGCAGACGGTGTGCAGGCTATCCAAATCATGAGTTACCATGAAAACAGTTAATCCTAAAGTACGCTGCAGCGTCCGGATCAGGTCGTCGAAAGCGCCGGCACCGATGGGATCGAGCCCGGAGGTCGGCTCGTCCAGGAATACAATCTCAGGATCGAGGGCGAGCGCCCGGGCGAGCGCCACCCGCTTGGTCATGCCGCCCGACAGCTCGGCGGGAAATTTGTCGGCCACGTCGGTGGTTAGCCCGACCATTTCAAGCTTCGCCAGCGCGATCTCGTCGAGCAGCCGGTCGGACAGGTCGAGATATTCCCGCATCGGAAACTGAACGTTCTGGCGCACCGTCAGCGAGGAGAACAGCGCCCCCTGTTGGAACAGGATGCCCCAGCGCCGTTCAGTCGCGCGCCGCTCCTTTTCGCCGGCCATGCCGAGATTGAGCCCGAACACCTCGATCGAGCCGGAGCGCCGTGGAAGCAGGCCGATGATGGTGCGCATCAGCACCGACTTACCGGCGCCGGAGCCGCCCACGAAGCCGAGAATCTCGCCGCGAAAGACATCGAGCGAAAGGCGGTCGAGCACCGTCACGGCATCGAAGCCGACCGCGAGGTCGCGCACCCGGATCACCGCCTCGTTGCCGGCGTGTGCCATCGCTTACTTTCCGATCGCGGCGAAGAACATGGCGAACAAGCCGTCGGTCATGATGACGAGGAAGACCGACTTGACCACCGATGCGGTGGTGTGGAGGCCGAGCGATTCGGCGCTGCCCTTGACCTGCAGCCCCTCGGTGCAGGCGACGAGCCCGATGATCAGCGCCATGAACGGGGCCTTGATCATGCCGACCATGAAGTGGTCGATCGAGATCGCGTCCTTCAAGCGCGATATGAAGATTTCCGGGGTGATCCCGCCATAGATCCAGCACACCAGGCCGCCGCCGTAGAGCGCCGCCATGGAGCCGAGGAAGGTCAAGATCGGCATCGCGATCACGAGCGCAATCAGGCGCGGCAGCACCAGCACGTCGACGGTCCCGAATCCCATGGTGCGGAGCGCATCGATCTCCTCGCGCATCTTCATCGAGCCGAGCTCGGCCGTGTAGGAGCTGCCCGAGCGGCCGGCGATCATGATGCAGACCATGATGACGCCGAGTTCGCGCAAGACCAGAATGCCGATCATGTCGACGACGTAGAGCTCTGCCCCGAATCGGCGGAAGTGGAAAATCCCCTGCTGGGCGATGATGCAGCCGAGCAGGAAAGTGATCAAAAGGATGATCGGCACGGCCCGCAGCCCCACCCGATCAAGATGGTGCACCACCGAGGTGAGCCGGAAGCTTGCCGGACGCACGAGCACACGCATGAGCGCAACGGTGGTCTCGCCCAGCATATGCGCGATGCGAACGAGGTCGCCGGCCGTATTGCCGACGGCCCGGCCGACATTCTCCAGGACGGTGCCGATCCGGCTGTACGAAGGTGGCGGCGGCGGCGGCGCCAGATTGACGTTGTGCACCTCCTTCAACAGTCCGCGGTAGTGGTCGGGCAACCCTTCGATCGTCGCCTGGGCGCCCCTCCTGTGCCAGGCGCGCAGGAGTCGCTCGATGAGCCAGGCGCCGAACGTGTCGAGCCGGTCGACGCTGCCCATGTCGATGCGGACAAAGCGCCCCTTCAGCCGCTGGCCGCTGGCCGCCTCGACGAGCGGCTCAAGCTCGCGCGCATGCTCGACGGTCCAGGCGCCGGCGGCGGCCAGCTCGAGGCGCTCTCCGCTAAGCCGTTCGTCGAGCGTCGGCCGGATGGTCACCGCGTTGCTCCGAATTCCATCTTTCCCCAATCACGTCACTTGGGAACGATCATGTTCGAGCCCATGATGACTTCGT
>JBJMSU010000131.1:0-45068 GCA_045801465.1 Xanthobacteraceae bacterium
ACCCGGCGCGGCCCCAATTCGCAAGAATAGCAAAAACTTATGAATCCCTGCAGGCTTTCGATCGGGTCAAAAAAGGAAAAATGTGGGAGCCTGGAACAGGCGGACAAGAGCGGTTGCAACACGGAAGAAATCCGGGCCGGCGGACCTGCTCCGCATTGAGGCCGAAAGGGAAGAAGCTCAGGGAGGCTTGGCCATGCACTCGCATAACCGGCGCTTCAAGGATGGTCGCCAGCATGTTTTTTGGGGCGCGTTCGCGCTCTCCTTGACGGCAATCGTTGGCCCACTTGGAGCGGGCACTGTTCGGGCACAGCCAAGTTTTCCCGCTAAGCCGGTTCGCATTTCCATTCCCTATGGAGCCGGGGGCGTGGCCGACCTGACCATGCGGCTGCTCGCGCAGAAACTCACCGAGCGAACGAAGCAGCAGGTGGTGATTGAAAATCGTCCGGGAGCCGGCGGACTGCTGTCGGCGAAGGCAGTGCTTGATGCGGCGCCGGACGGATACACGCTCGGGGTGATCGGAAACGGGCAAGCCATCGCCATGTCTCTGTTCAAGACGCGGCCCTATCATGTGCTGACCGACTTTACCTTCGTGTCGATGACGGCCCGCTTCGAGATGCTCCTTGCGGTCAAAGCGGATTCGCCACTCAAGACCCTTCAGGACGTGGTCTCCGCCGCCCGCAAGAATCCGGGGAAGCTCAATTTCGGCGCTATCAACCCAGGCAGCACGCAAAATCTATCGGCGCATCTGCTCAAGCAGGTGACCGGCGTGAATGTCGCGATCATACCTTACAAGACAACGCCCGATCTCGTCACGTCAGTCTTGCGTGGCGACGTCGACGTCGGATTCGATTTCTATGCCGGATTGCAAGCGGTGATTTCGGATAACCAGGTCCGAATCATTGCGACCTCCGGCGAGGACCGCAATCCGCTGCTGCGCGATGTGCCGACGGCGAAGGAAAGCGGCTTTCCAGAATACATCGTGACCAGCTGGAACGGTCTGGCCGCGGTCGCTGGCGTGCCGGCTGAAACGGTGGCGATTCTCAATCAACACATCAATGCGGCGCTATCCGATCCAGCCCTCCAGGCCACGGCGTCCACGCTGGGCATGGACGCCCGCGGCAGCACCCCCCAGGAAATGCGCGATCGCATGGCAGCAGACGTTAAGAAGTGGGCGGCGGTGATCGAAAAGGCAGGCATCGAAAAACAATGACACAAGCCCGACTGAAGATTGCGATCGCGACCTACGGCCATACCAAGGATATCAAGAGCGGGGCGGCTGCGATCGCGGGGGTCGAGCCCGACTTCGCCGAGGTCGTCCCCATCATCGGGGCGTTCCGGCGAATGGTGCGCGATGTCGAGTTCGACGTCTGCGAGATGGCGCCCACCACCTACATGATCGCACGCGCGCTCGGCGCGCCGTTCATTGCGCTGCCGATTTTCCTGATGCGGCGCTTTCACCACAGCGGATTCGTCGTGCGTCCCGATTCCGGCATCAAGGAGCCGAAGGAGCTCGAGGGCAAGAAGGTTGGCGTGCGCGCCTATTCCGTCACCACCGGGGTGTGGACGCGGGGCATCTTCGTGAACGAATACGGGCTCGATTCCTCGAAGGTCACGTGGGTGGTCGATGACGAAGAACATGTCACCAGCCTCAAATTGCCGCCGAATGTGGTGCAAGCTCCCGACGGCAAATCGCTGGCGAGCATGATGGCCGCCGGCGAATTGCAGGCGGGCTTTTCCGGTCCTGCCGGGATCGGCCGAGCGGGCCCTCCGACCGGCGCCTGGGAGCAGCGCGCGCAGGCCAGCACGGTGACCTATCCGGAGCTCATCACCAATGCGCCGGACGTGGAGGCGCAATGGTTCCGCCGAACCGGCATCTATCCGATCCATGGGCTGATCGTGATCAAGACCGGGGTGCTGGCGCAGCATCCTTTTGTTGCCAAGTCTCTGTTCGATGCGTTCCTCAGAGCGAAGGACGCCTATGTTGCTCGCTTGAAGGCAGGCGAAGGCAATGCGCCGGACGACGCGAAGTACCGGAATCTGATGGAGCTGGTCGGCGATCCCCTGCCTTATGGATTGAAAGACAACATGCCGAGCATCGAGGCGATGCTCACTTACGGCCTCCAGCAGGGTCTCATTCCCAAACGGATGCCGATGGAAGACGTGTTCGTCGATCCGCTGCGGCACTGAGCGCAAATCATGCCTTCCATCGTCGATATCCATTATCAGGATCGGGAGACCGCGCAGGCGCTTTATCCTGCGCTGGCGAAGTAACAGAGAGGGCAATGCCGTGGCGGAGGGCGCGAAAGTGAAGCTTCACACCATGCTGGGAAATTATCCCAACACCAAGGCGCTCAAGAGCGGCGAAATCCGATCCGATCTTGTCGAGTTCGATTTCGCCGAGGTCAAAGTCGCGAATAATCTGTTCAAGAACGTCGTGCGAGACGCGGCATACGATGTGGCTGAGCTCGCGATCGTCACTTATCTGCAGGCCAAGACATACGGCAAGCCATACGTATTGCTACCGGCTATTGTCGTCGGCCGCGGCCAGCACCACACGATCGCCTACAATGCCGACCGCGGAGCACTCAGGCCGTCCGAGCTTGCCGGCAAGCGGGTCGGCGTGCGCGCCTATACGGTTACGACCGGCACCTGGGTGCGAGGCATACTGGCGCAGGACTACGGGGTCGATCTCGACGAGGTCGAGTGGATCACGTTCGAAGATCCGCACGTTGGCGAATATCGCGACCCTGACGTGGTCAAACGCGCCCCGCCTGGCAAGGAGCTCCTGCAGATGCTGCTCGATGGCGAACTCGATGCCGCGGTGGTGGGAGACAAGCTTCCGGATCCGCGGCTGCGGCATCTCATTCCCGATCCCGATGAGGCCGCGCGCAAATGGGCGCAAAGCTATGGCGGTGTGCCGATCAACCACATGGTCGTGGTGCGCCAGAATATCGCCCACTCGCGCCCGGACGTGGCGAAAGAACTGTTCCGGCTGTTGCTCGCGAGCAAGAGCGCGGTGAAATCGCCGACCGACAGCACCGCGCTTGACCCGCTGCGCTTCGGGGTCGAGGCTTGTCGGCCGACGCTGGAGATCATCATCGATTATTGCGTGCGTCAGAAGCTCCTCCCGAGAAAGATCCCGGTCGACACGCTGTTCGATGATACCACGCGCGCTCTGGCGGCATGACGAAGCGTGGGAGATCGTCACGTTCGGGTGCTCGCCCATGGATTGGTCATAGCGGCGGGCGCGGTGTAATCGATTTTTACGAAATTGGTGCGATCGCGGGAGTGACGTGCACCCGCCGGATGATCAGAGCGGCGACGATGGCCGTGGCAGCGAGCCCCCACGGCGCCGCGAAGCCCAGGAAGCTCAGGATCAGCAGGCTCGCGGCGGCGAGCCCGGCCACCTCGCCGGGCAGGAAACCGCCCGTCCGCCCGACCCGCACCAGGAACGCCATCGGCACGGCGAGGATGACAAGGTCGTAGATGTAGATGTAGGGGGTGATGAGCAGCGCGCCGGTCGCCAGCGCCGCCGCTTTCAGCTCGAACGGCGCACGGCTGCACCATAGGAGACAGACGTAAACCACGGTTGCCGCCATCACGGTCCCGTGCAGCGCCCACGCCAGGCCCTCTCCACCGCCCAGCGCGCGAACCAGGGCGAAGACGCTGTGGATCTTTCTGAAGTGGCTTTCCTGGGTCAGCGCGACCTTGGAGACAACCGACAGGGAACGTATGAAAGCCTCCCACGTCTCGGCGCCGAAGGCCGCGTAGGACAGCGCCGCCATGAGCATGGTGACGAGCGTAGCCGAGGCGAACACGCGCCAGCGCCCGCTTGCCGCCAGCACCAGCGGGAAGAGAAGGCCGAAGTGCGGCTTATAGGTGAGCAGGCCGATCAGGGCGCCGGAAAGCGCCGGGCGGCGCTCCATCAGGTGCAGCGCGCCGCCCATCAGGGCGGCGGAGACGTAGCCGTTCTGGCCGGGCAAAGCGTTCATCACCACGCCGGGAAACGCGCAGGCAAGCAGGAGCCCGAGCCGGTGTCCGATGATGGCGCGGATGGTGAAGGCGTAGGCCGGCAGCGTGATGGCGAGCCAGGCGGCGAAGGCCGGCGCATACGGCACTGCGGCGAGCACGCTGGCGACGAGCAGGAAAGGCGGCGGGTAGAACCAGGGATAGTAGCTCTCGAAGGCGCGGCCGAGCGCCGCGTTCTGCGCCGCCTTGTGAAGCGTCCAGTCGAAGGCGGCAGCCGGATGGCCGTCGCGCACCAGCTGTCCGGCCGCCCACACGTTGACGAAATCGGTATCCTTGCCGCTGCCGTCCGGCGCCATCAGCCAGAGGCCATCGGCAAACGAGGCCAGCAGGAACACTGCCTGCGCGACGCACAGCGCAAACAGCGTGAGCTCGAGCGGCCGGGCGAGGCGGAAGTCCGGCGCGACGGCGGCGGAGGATGTGCCGATGGTCATGCGTTGTGGTTCTTTCGCGCATGCCGCGCGGCTTTGGACACTAAACCGCGCACCTTTCGGAAGCGTTTAAATGCCCGTGCGTCAGCCGCTCGAGGCAGGCTCATGGCACCGCGGCGGACGTGATGGGATGTGTGATCGCGCCGCTGCGTTGCGCCCACGCCCGTCGGCCGATCAACAGCGCCGTCACCAGCGCGGCCGCCAGTCCGACCGGCCCCATCACGGCGGGGAAGATCAGGATCAGCAGACAGGCCACGCCGATCCCGAGCATCTCATGCGGGAGAAATCCGGTCCGGCGGCCCTCTTGGAGCAGGAATGCCATGGGAACCGCGAGCGCGACCATGTCGTAGAGAAACAGGGTTGGCGTCGCCAACAGCGCGCCGAGTGCGAGCGCGGCAGCCTTCATGGCGAAGGAGACAGGGCTTCGCCACAGCACGGCGAGGGTCAGCGCGATCACGGCGAGGAAGGAGCCGTGGACGGCCGAGGCCAGGCCTTCACTGCCGCCGAGCAGGCGGACGACCGCGAACACGCTCTGCATTTTGGCCCAGTGGTCGCCGTTGCTCGTCAGGTGGATGCGCGAGTATTCCGGCAGGCAGCGGACGAACGCCTCCCAGCTGCCCAGCCCGAAAGCGAGCCAGGACATCGCGGCGAGCAGCGCAGCCGTCGCGGCGGCGGCGAAGAGCATTCGCCATTGCCCGCTGATGACGAGAACCAGCGGAAACAGAATCCCGAGCTGCGGCTTGTAGCTCAGCAAGCCGAGGAAACACCCGGCCAGCACCGGCTTGCGTTCCATAAGGCCGAGCGATCCGGCCAGCAGCGCGGCGGTGAGAAATCCGTTCTGGCCCGACATGAAGTCCGCCAGCACGCCGGGAAACGCGCAGGCGAGCATCGCGCCGATGCGATGGCCCACGATGCTACGAATCGCCGCCACATAGAGCGCGAACGTCGCAAACACCCATCCCAGATACGCCGCCACGTAGGGAGAGAGCGCCAACGCGGTGACCACGAACAGAAACGTGGGCGGATAGAAAAACGGCAGGTGGGCCTGGAGCGGGTTGCCGGCGGCCGTGAGCTCGGGGCCGCAGCCGATCGCAGCTTGACCTGCGAGCACCTGGCGTCCGGCGGTCCAGAAATAGGTAAAATCGGACGGCTGGATGCTCCCGTCGGGCCGAACCAGCCACAGCCCGTGGCCATACATGGCCACGAGAAATACGGCCTGGGCGACGATGAGGGCAAAGCAGACCAGCTCCACGCGTGCCGGGAACGGGATGCCCGAGCCGGTTGGGGACGTCAGATGGCGGATCATGTCACGGATGCGCGGGATAATCGTCAATGCGAGCTAGCGCCGAGGCGCTTAACAAAGCCCTAAGTGCCGTCCCTGGGCGTTTGTCCAAATGCGAATGCTGATGTTGCGCTGCAATATGGTTTGCGGCAGTCTTGAGTTACCCTGCGGTGAAGCCGCCGAGATGATAGGAGGCGAGCATGTCCGCTGTTGCCAAGGCGCGCCCGGCGCCGGTGAAAAGCCTCTATGAGATCGGGGAGGTCCCGCCGCTCGGCCATGTTCCGGAGCAAATGTATGCCTGGGCGATCCGCAAGGAGCGCCACGGGCCGCCGGAATCCTCGATGCAGATCGAGGTGCTGCCGACCTGGCCCATTGCCGACGACGAGGTGCTGGTCTTCGTCATGGCCGGGGGCGTCAACTACAATGGCGTGTGGGCCGGCCTCGGCCAGCCGATCTCGCCGGTCGACGTGCACAAATGCGCCTACCACATCGCCGGGTCCGACGCCTCCGGCATCGTCTGGGCGGTCGGCGCCAAGGTGAAGCGCTGGAAAGTCGGCGCCGAGATCATCGTCCACTGCAACCAGGACGACGGCGACGACGAGGAGTGCAACGGCGGCGATCCGCTGCTCTCGCCGTCGCAGCGCATCTGGGGCTACGAGACGCCGGACGGCTCGTTCGCCCAGTTCTGCCGCGTGCAGTCGCGGCAGCTGATGCCAAAGCCGAAGCACCTCACCTGGGAGGAAGCGGCCTGCTACACGCTCACGCTTGCCACCGCCTACCGCATGCTGTTCGGCCATGCACCGCACACGCTCAAGCCCGGCGACAACGTGCTGGTGTGGGGCGGCTCGGGCGGGCTTGGCGTGTTCGGCGTGCAGCTCGCCGCCGCCTCCGGCGCCAACGCGATCGGCATCATCTCGGACGAGGGCAAGCGCGAATACGTGATGAGCCTGGGCGCCAAAGGCGCCATCAACCGCAAGCAGTTCTCCTGCTGGGGTCCGATGCCCAAGGTGAATACGCCCGAATACGACGCCTGGGTGAAGGAGGCGCGCAAGTTCGGCAAGGCGATCTGGGACATTACCGGCAAGCGCGACGTGGACATCGTGTTCGAGCATCCGGGCGAGCAGACCTTCCCGGTCTCGACGCTGGTCGTGAAGCGCGGCGGCATGGTGGTGTTCTGCGCCGGAACCACCGGGTACAACATCACCTTCGATGCGCGCTACGTGTGGATGCGGCAGAAGCGCATCCAGGGCTCGCATTTCGCGCACCTCAAGCAGGCCTCGGCGGCGAATCAGTTCGTGCTCGAGCGGCGCATCGATCCGTGCATGAGCGAGGTCTTCCCCTGGAGCAAGATCCCGCTCGCGCACCAGAAGATGTGGAAGAACGAGCACGCGCCCGGCAACATGGCGGTGCTGGTCAACACACCGCGCACGGGATTGCGCAATTTCGACGATGTGGTGGAAGCCGCGGGTTAGCCGAATGCCTACGCCGTGATTGTGTCGTCGCCGACGCGGCCGGCGGCGCCGTACTCATGCATGCCCCGCCGCCATCTTTATGGTTTCCGATCCGTTAACGAACCTGGGCTAGGGTCGCGCAAAAGAGCAAGCGGCCGAGCCCCGATGCAGATCATCTGCCCGAGCTGTACCACCACCTATGACCTTGCGCCCACCGCGCTCGGAGGCAACGGACGCTCCGTGCGTTGCACCCGCTGCCGCAATGTCTGGTTTGCTACACCGACCGCCGAACCGGTCGAGGCGTCGGTGGCCGCGGTGGAGGGCGATTCGTCGGTCCCGCAAGATCCCATGGCGGATGAGGCGTTGAGCCAGGAGGGCACGCCGTCGGGCGAATTCGAATGGTCTCTGGAGCAGACCCCGGTCGAGAACGAATCGGCCGAGCCCGCAAAGGCGCCGGACCTGCCAGCGGGCACCAATCCGGCGCAGGGCTCAGTGGAGGCCGTATGGCCGGCCGTCGATACGCACCCCATTGCCCTGGCGGAGGCGCTTTCCCTGGTCCCGGCCTGGGAAGGGGAGAAGATCGGCAAGCCCGAGCCGCATCCCGAGCCGGAGAACATCGAGATGGTCGCCGCCCGTCGGGTGCAGCGTGCAACAGGACGGCGGCAGTGGAAGCTGCCGCAATTGAAGCTGCCCCGGTGGAAACCAAAATTGGCGTGGCCGGGAATGCCCGCGACCATCGCGGCGCTGGTCGTCGCGGTTGCCGGCCTCGTCATCTGGCGCGGTGACGTCGTCCGCGCAGTTCCGCAGACCGCATCGCTGTTCGATGCGATCGGGCTGCCGGTCAACCTGCGCGGCCTCGTGTTCGATAACGTGAGAACGACCGGGGAGCTCCACGACGGCGTGCCGGTGCTGATCATCGAAGGCACCATTGCCAATGTGGCCGGCAAGACGGTCGAAGTGCCGCGGTTGCGGTTCGCGATGCGCAACCGCGCCGGGCACGAAGTCTATGCGTGGACAAGCGTCACGGGACGCAGCATTCTGGCTGCCGGCGAAACAGCGGCATTTCGCACCCGGTTGGCTTCGCCTCCCGCGGACGGGCGTGACGTGATCGTCCGCTTCTTCAACCGCCGCGATTTCCTCGCCGGCATGCGCTAGAGCATGATCCCGAAAAGTGGATACCGGTTTTCGGAAAAGATCATGCTCCAACAATAACCTTGAGCGGGATGACGGTTCGAAGAAAAGTCATCACGCTCTAGAGAGGCCGCTCACCATGGCGCGCATCCTGATCGCCGAGGATGAAGAGGCCTTGCGCAACCTGGTCCGCCGCGCCCTCGCCGAAGCCGGCCATGACGTCGTCACTGCCGCCGACGGCGCCGAGGCGCTCGACCTGCTTACCCGCGCGCGCGGCGACTTCGAGCTGCTTCTGGCCGACATCAAGATGCCGGTGATGGACGGCATCGCGCTAGCGCTGGCGGCGGCGCGCGATTATCCCGATCTCGCCATCCTGCTGATGACCGGCTATGCCGATCAGCGCGAGCGCGCCCACGGGCTCGATGCGCTGATCCAGGACGTTATCGCCAAGCCGTTCACACCGGCCGAAATCCGCGCCGCGGTCGCGTGCGCCCTGGCGGCCACGCAGGGCAGGCTTTGAACCGCGACCTGGTGGGGCTGGCCATGACCGTCACTGCCAGACTCAAGCAAACCGGGAAAACAGCCCGTTCTGCCAAGGCTGCCGCGAAGGATACCGACCGGCGTGGAATATACTTTCTGTCTGCGCGAGGCGCTCCGTTGCTCTTGGCGCATTAAGCGCTCAAAAGAACCTATTTGGCGCATTCAACGAGACTGCGATTCTGCCCAGTTTCCGATTTCCCTGGACTTTCGTCAGGTAGAGGCCCAAGTATAAAAAGACCGAGACGCCAACGCAAAGCGTTCGGGCCTTCAATTCAACTTATTGCATCCATCGGGATGAATGTTGCACTCGCTCCGAAACAGGTCGGGCGAAAGGAAAATAGCTATGCAAAGTCCGTCATTTTTGGCTCCGTTCTTGGCCGGCGACTCGCCGAAACGTCTGCTGCAGGGAATAGTCGCTGGCGCGATCTTAACCATGATCCTCGGCTTCAATTGGGGCGGGTGGAAGCTGGGAAGCACCGCCAAGGAGATGGCGCAGAAAAGTGCTCAAACCGCCGTTATCGAAGTGCTGGCGCCGATCTGCGTCGACAGGTTCCAGCGGGCTGCGGAGGCTCCGGCGAATTTCGTCGAATTGAAAAAGGTCAGTTCGTGGCAGCAGGACACGTTCATCGAGAAGGGCGGCTGGGCCACATTCCCCGGCATGACCTCGCCTGATCGGGGAGTCGCGCAGGCGTGTGCCAATCTGCTGGCCGCGGCAGCAAAGCAGTAGTGACTTAGCGCCAGTGAACTTAGCACCGGTTCTCGCAGCCTTCAGGCAGATCGCTCTGGCAAGGACTGCATCAAGCGTTTCCATGCTGCAGCCAGGAGACCACCGAGCCCGAGCCAGCGGGCAGATCTCAATCCTTGGATTTTCGCTTCAAGCTCCTGAATGCGGGCCACAAAGGCGGCACGATCGACGCAAAGTTCGCCGATCCGGTCGGTGAAGGCACGGCGTTCGGCCTGAAGCGTCGTATCGAGCTCGCGGATACGACCTGTAAAAGCGCCACGCTCAGCCTGAAGAGTTGTTTCGAGCTCGCGGATGCGGGCGACATAAGCCTCGCGTTCTGCTTCGAAGGTTCTCTGCGCCTCGGCAATCTGGTTCGCATGAGCCCGGCGCTCTGCTTCTCCACTCGATTGCAGCTCGGTGATCCTGGCGACGAAAGCCTGGTGCTCTGCCTGAAGAGTCGCCTGAAGCTCGCGGATGCGGGCAATCGCCGCTTGACGCTCGGCCTCGAAGGTCTTCTGCAAATCTGCCACGTGGCCGGCATGGGCACGCCGTTCCCGGTCGATAGCGGCTTGCAGGCTCGTGATCCGGTTGGCGGAAGCCCGTCGTATCCGCTCCATGGTTCTGAGCCGGTCGGAGGTCGGCGGCAACTCGACGGTGGGCAACGTCGGGTGCCCGTACAGCGCGATGGTCTCATGCACCATCCGCGACTGTCCGAACCGCTCGGAAACGAAGGCCGGTCCATAGACGGACGCGCTCTGCTGCCAATGAGGTTCGGCCAGGATCTTGAGGACGGCGCCAGCAAGGCTCGACACGGAACGATCCTTGACCAGCAAACCGGTCTTGCCGTTGCACACGGCTTCGGCCGTCCCGCCGACCGGCGGGGCGACAACCGGAACCCCGGCGGCCTGCGCCTCGATCAGGACGTTCGGCACGCCTTCGAATCGCGATGTCATGAGAAAAACATCCATGAGGGCATACATGGATCCGACATCGAAGATCGGGCCGGGCAGGATGACTCGTTCGGCCATCCCAAGTTCCTGGACTTTCCGAGCGATGTCGTCGGCGAGCCTGCCGTAGCCGGCCAGAACGAACTGTACATCGGGGCGTGCCGCAGCAACCGCCGCGGCGGTCTCCAACCAGAGGAAAGGATCCTTCTCGGCAGCGAAGCGCATGACCGCGCCGACCACGCGGGCGCCGTCCTGCAGCCCGAGGCTTTGGCGACAGATCGCTGCATCCCGCTTGCTTCGAATGCGGATGCTGCCGGGCGAGAACCCGTTATAGACCAGATTGGTCGTGCCGCTCGGCATATTCAGCCACGTTTCGTACTCGGCGCTGTTCGTCGCGCTGTTGTTGAGTATGGCTACATTCGGGTTGCGCATGAGCAGATGATAGGCATCGCGGTAGAGGTCCGATGTGGCGACGCCCATGCGGAAGGGAGGTACGTTGCGCTGGCTGAGCACGATGCGCGGGACGCCGATATCGGTGGCGGTGATCCCGCCGATGACGTTGGCGGTGTCCGACCAGCAATGCACGATGGCGGGCTGAAAATCTCTGATCGCGCGATCCAGCGCCTCTCCGAGCTGCATGATATCGACGTGGTCGAGCAGGGATACGAAGCGTGAAAGCGCGGAAACCGATCGACGTGCGGGGTGGGAGAGAACCTCGTCATAGAAATCCGGCGGTCGACGCGACGTGATGCCGAGCTTCCAAAACTCGTCCTCCAGGCTGAATTGTGCGTGGATATCCGCCAGATCGAAGATCTCGATCTCGTAGCCGAGGGCGACGAGGCCTTCGGCGGTCGCCAGCATCTGGCGCTCGCAGCCGCCCATCGCCAGCGCCGACGCGACCATGAGGACACGCTTGGCGCCCGGCGCAAAAACCTGATCGGGGCCCATCGGATACGATCACGCGTTCGGCACGTCGGCGGTACTCAGCCCTGCGAAATAAATTTCGTATTCAAGTAGGCGCCGAGCCCCTCGATGCCGCCTTCGCTGCCGTGGCCGGACTCCTTGACGCCGCCGAACGGCGTCTCCGGTGTCGAGATTGCAACGGAGTTGACGCCGACCATGCCCGACTCGATGGCGTCGCCGATGGCTGCCGCGGTCGCATTGGAGGAGGTGAACGCGTAGGCGGCGAGGCCATAAGGAAGGGAGTTCGCGCGCTCGACCACCTCGTCGAAGCTCTTGAAGGTGACGATCGGGGCGATCGGGCCGAACGGCTCCTCGCGCATCACCTTGGCGTCATCGGGAACGTCGGTCACCACCGTCGGCTCGTAGAAGAATCCCTGGTTGCCATGGCGTGCCCCGCCGGTCACGACCTTGGCGCCGTGGTCCTTGGCATCGTTGACGAAGGTCTCCATGGCGTCGATGCGCCGAGCATTGGCCATGGGTCCCATGGTGATGCCTTGCTCCAACCCATCGCCGAGCTTGATCGCCTTGGCGTAATCGGTAAAGCGCGCCAGGAACTTCTTGTATACCGGCTCCTGCACGTAGAAGCGCGTCGGCGAGATGCAAACCTGGCCGGCGTTGCGATACTTGAACGCCGCGATGGTATCGGCGGCCTTCTCGGGATCGGCATCGGCGAACACCACGACGGGCGAATGGCCGCCGAGCTCCATGGTCGTGCGCTTCATGCCCTTGGCGGCCAACACGGCCAAGTGTTTGCCCACCGGAATCGAGCCGGTGAACGAGATCTTTCGCACCGCGTCTTTGGCGAGCAGGTGCTCGGAGATTTCCGCCGGCACGCCGAACACGAGGTTGAGCACGCCCGCCGGCAATCCGGCATCGGCGAAGCAGCGCACCATCTCGATACACGACCCTGGCGTTTCCTCCGAGGCCTTGAGGATCAGGGCGCAACCCGCCGCCAGCGCGCCGCCGATCTTGCGCGCCGGCGTCAGGGTGGGGAAGTTCCACGGTGTGAAGGCGGCGACGATGCCGACCGGCTCGTGGACCACGAGCTGGCGCGTCCCTTTGGCCCGCCCGGGCACAATGCGACCGTAGGAGCGGCGGCCCTCCTCGGCGTACCAGTCGATGATGTCGGCCGAGGTGAGCACCTCCATGCGCGACTCGGCGTAGACCTTGCCCTGCTCCTGCACGAGGATCTTGGCGATGGCGTCGTGGCGCTCGCGCATCAGGTCGGCCGCCTTGCGCATGACCTTGGCGCGATCATAGGCCGACGTCGTCCGCCACGTCGCAAAGCCTTTTTTCGCCGCTTCGAGCGCGTGATCGAGATCGGCCTTGGAGGCGTGCGGCAGATGCGCGAGCGGCTTTGCGCTCGCCGGATTGATCACCTCCTCGCCTTTGCGACCCTCGCCGTTGAGCCAGGCGCCGTCGATGTAGAGCTGAAGCTGCGGATACATGGGGCCCTCCCGTTTATCAGCCTGTCGGTGATGGATTAGCAGCTTTCAATATCGGATTCATCCCGCCTCGGCGCGGCGAGTAGAAAATCAAAGATCTACAAAGCCGTTCTATCGCTGAAGAAGGTCGCGCGAGATGTTGCGGCGACCGTGCAAAATACGGAGCAATGTGAGGGTATCATCCTCGCGTGCGTAATCGTAGATCAAGATGTAGGGAAAAACCACAGCAACGCGAGTGTTGAGGCCAAGACTGGGCCGTGGCGCCCCGATCTCGGGCATGCTGACAAGTCGCTCGATCGTCCAGCTAAACCGACGGGCGTAATCGGCCGCAACAGGACGGCCAGCTTGTTGTTCAAGGTAGACGAGAATGTCGCGGGTGTCGGCTTCGGCATCGGCCGTGACGACCAGACGCGTCATCGAGAGCGCAGAATCTCGATCTTGGCGTTGAGTCGTTTGAAGTATTCTTCGCCTGAAAGAATGTCGCCGCGGGCGACCGACGCACGAGCCTGATCCACGTACCGCTTGGCCCAAGCGAAATCGTCACTATGCATGGCCATGAGGTCGGTGACGGCCGTAGCCAGTGCTTCGTCGATCGACGTGAATTGTCCAGCCGCGACCTGAGCTTCAAGCCATTTCTGCTGCTCGGGCGGAAGCGTAACGTTCATCTAGTCAATATAGGCCGTCGCGGGATTGCAGGCCAGCATGTGGCGCGTCAGAAATCCTTCAGCAGGCGCTCGATATATTCGAGCTCGAGCTGCGGGCGGAACGACTCGCCGAAGCGTCGGCGCAGCTCCTCGAGAATCCGGCGCGCGCGCTGAACGTCGATCTCGCCCGGCACCTTGACGGTGACGTCATCGCCATAGTCGCGGCCGCGCAACGGACGGCCGAGCGGATCGGTGTCCTGCTGGGCGCGCGCTTGCCCGGTGCGCCCGGGCTGGCCCGGCCCTGGTCCCATCTGTTGCTGCATCATCTGCGCGAGCCCCTGCGCGCCCTTGCGCATGGCGTCGATGGCGCGGCCCTGGGCATCGACGGCGCCCTCGGCATTGCCGTCGCCCAGCGCACCCTCGGCTTCTCCCATGGCCTCGCCGGCACGGCCAAGCTGATCTGCCTCGGCCTGGCCTTGGCCTTGCTGTCCTTGCTGGCCTTGTTGGCCCTGCTGTCCTTGCTGGCCGAGCCCGCGCTTGCGCATTTCCTCGAGCAGCTTCTGCAGCTGCTGCCGCAACGCCTGCTGGTTCTGCTGCAGCTCCCCGAATTGCTGACCCCGCTGCCCCTGCTGTCCTTGCTGTCCCTGTTGGCCCTGCTGTCCTTGCTGACCGCGCTGGCCACGTTGACGTTCGCGGCGCGTATCCTGACCCTCGCGGAAGGTGCGGTCGCGCAGCTGCTGCTGCTTGCGGATCATGTCGCCAAGCTCGTCGAGCGCCGACATCATGTCGTCGCCGTCGTCACCGTCCATCTGGCCGCCGGGGCGCGCCATCTGCAGGTTCTCGAGGAGCGATTGCAGCTCCTCGAGCAGGCGGCGCGCCGCATCCTTGGCGCCGGAGCGGGCGAGATTTTCGATGCGGTCGAGCATGTTCCGCAGGTCTTGCGGACGGATCTCGCGCGCGTTGCGGTCGAGCGGCCGCGACAGCTGCTGCGGGTTCTTGCGCATCTCCTCGGCCATCGCCTGCATGAACTTGTCGAGAGCGGCGCGCAGCTCGTCGGTGAGGCGCTTGATCTCGTCCTCGCTCGCGCCGCGCTCGAGCGCCTGACGCAAGGCCTCCTGCGCCTGGCGCAAAGCGGCCTCGGCGTCGGAAACGTTGCCGTCCTCGATGTTGACGGCCATCTGCCAGAGCCGCTGCACCACCTCGCGCAGGTCGTCGTCGGAGCGGGCGTTGGCGAGCCGCCAATAGATCGAGCGCAGGCCAAGATAGATGCCGGCCTCGGGGATGAACCGCTCGGGTGCGATGGTGAGCGCGTCCAGCGAGCGCGAAACCTGCTTGCGCGCCTCGGCATCGAGCGCGAGATTGCGCCGCTGCTCGACCAGCGCCTTGGCGAGCGGCTTGACGAAGATGCGCTGCGGCAGCCTGAATTCGTGCGGGCTGCTGCGGCCTTCGTTGTTGGCTTCGTCGCGGGCGGTGAGCGTCATCACCACGTCGACGCCGGCCCAGGGATGCTCGGTCAGGTCCTTGGTGGTCTGGCCGACGCCGTTGCGCGTGCGAGCCTGCGGCAGCACCAGCGGCAATTCCGGCGGGCCGTAAAGCGGCCGGGCGGCCTTGTCGTCCTTCGTCTCCTTGCGCTCGAACAGGGCCTTGGCTTCCACCACGCCGTAATCGTCTTCGATCTTGTAGTCGAGCTTGAGCGCGCCGCGGCCCTGGGCTTCCGGATCCTTCGCCAGCGCGATCGTCGGCGTGCGGTCCGGGATGGCGGCAAACCGCCACGTCACGTCGTCATCACCGGCGCCGCGCAAGGTTACGCTGCCGTTGTCGCGGACGGTGAAGCGGCGCTCCTCGGTTCCGGCCGGCGGTGCGGGAGCGCCGTCGCGCCCAGTTTCCGCGAGCCCGCCGCTGGCGACCACTTCGACACGCGTGTTGGCAGTGGCGCGGATCACCAGGACGCTGCCGGCGGGGACCGACACCGGCTGGGCTTGCGCGGTCTGCACCTGCTCGCCGGCCCGCAGGCCGGGCAGGATGACGGGAGGCTTGGCAGTATAGGGTGGGGGCGTGACCCAGGCATCGACGCGATAGTTTGCGACCGGCACCACGCCCATCCAGTCGAACGCCGCGGTGATACGCTTGATCCGCTCGCCGCCGGCCGCGAAGAAGGTTGCCACCACGAGCACCAGGACGAGTGCACGCAAGGCATAAGGATCGCGCGCGATCAGGCGCGGTCGCGGAAATCCGGCCTTGAAGGCACGCGCAGCCCGCACCGCCCATTCCACATGGGCGCGCCACAGCGCGACCGACCAGGGGTCGCCGCTGGTCGTCGCCATCTCGTCCGCCATGGCGGTGGCGGGACGATGTTTGAGCCCGGTGCCGCGGTCGAGACGACGCAAGCCGTCGAAGGCGCTCGGCATGCTCAGGCGCAGGATCGGAACCGCCCCGGCTGCCAGGATCACCAGCAGGACGAACAGGCCGATCGCGCGTCCGATCGGCGGCAGGGCGAGCCACAGGCCGGCCCAGGAGACGATGAGGAAGAGCCCGATGACCGTCGCCAATGCCGCGAGCGCCGGCCACAGCCGCTCCCATAGAATGGCCCAGCGGGCCCGGGTGAGCGCGCGCGCCAGCAACGCCTCGGCCAACTGCTCTTCGCCGCGACGCAGCTGGTCGCTTGAGCTTTGTGTTGGCCGGTCCGTCACTTAGGGCTCCGATTCATCCCGCGAGGGCCAATTTATCATGCCGGCTATGGGGGCTACCACCCTACACAACAATTTGACGGCACCACAGTTTCTTCATTTCATTCGGATTTGCAATTTTCGCGCCAAATCATGGCCGCATTGCAGCTACTGGGACGCTCGTGCCGAGCCAACGCG
The DNA here is from genome assembly GCA_045801465.1 of Xanthobacteraceae bacterium. GTDB lineage: Bacteria > Pseudomonadota > Alphaproteobacteria > Rhizobiales > Xanthobacteraceae > DATFWC01. Next base: position 16,449 of record JBJMSU010000131.1, read on the forward strand.
GCACGCGCTCACAACCACGGCGGCAGGCGGTCGAGCGCGATCAGTTCATCCACCTCGACACGCGGTCGCACCAGCGCCCATTGGTTCTCGCGCACCAGCACTTCCGGCACCAGCGGCCGTGTGTTGTAGGTGCCGGCCTGGACGGCGCCATACGCGCCCGCCGACATCACGGCGAGGAGATCGCCGGCTTGCGGTTCGGGCATATCGCGATCGAGCGCGAAAAAATCGCCCGATTCGCACACGGGCCCGACCACATCCGCGATGATTCGTCGCGCGCCCGACTTGGCCTCGGTGACCGGCCAGATTTCATGATGCGCATCGTAGAGCGTCGGACGGATCAGATCGTTCATGGCGGCATCGATGACGACGAAGGTCTTGGCCTCGCCGCGCTTGCCGAACAGCACGCGCGTGACCAGGATGCCGGCATTGCCGACGATGAGACGGCCGGGCTCGAACACCAGGGTGCAATCGAGGTCCTTGGTGGCGCGCTTGACCAGGTCGGCATAGGCATCCGGGTGGGGCGGAGGCTCGTTGTCGTCGCGGTAGGGAATACCCAAGCCGCCGCCGAGATCGACATGGTCGATCCGATGGCCGTCGGCGCGCAGCATCCGCACGAAGTCGGAGAGCAGCGCGAATGCCGCGTGGAACGGCGCCAGCTCGCTGATCTGGCTGCCGATGTGCATATCGACGCCGGAAACCCGAACCCCGTTGATCTTCGCCGCCCGGGCATAGACCTCACGTGCGCGGCTGATCGGGATGCCGAACTTGTTCTCCGCCTTGCCGGTGGCGATCTTGGCGTGCGTTCTCGGATCGATGTCGGGATTGACGCGCAGCGAAATACAAATCGTGCGGCCTTTCGCGCTGGCCATCGAGGACAGGAGCTCCAGCTCCGGCTCGGACTCGACGTTGACGCAGAGGATGCCTTCATCCACCGCAAGCGCCAGCTCGCGCGCGGTCTTGCCGATGCCGGAGAACATGATCTTCTCCGGCGGAATGCCGGCGGCGCGTGCGCGCTTGAGCTCGCCCTCGGACACCACGTCGGCGCCGGCGCCGAGCCGCGCCAGGGTCTTCACCACCGCCTGGTTGGAGTTCGCCTTCATGGCGTAGCAGACGAGGGCGGGCACGTCCGCGAAGGCACCGGCGAACACCCGATAATGCCGTTCCAGCGTCGCGGTCGAATAGCAATAGAACGGCGTGCCGACGGCATCCGCCAGCGTGGCGACGTTCACCGCCTCCGCCTGGAGCACGCCATCGCGATAGGCGAAGTGATGCATCGATCTATTCCGCCTGCAACCCGATCCGCTGCACGATCGCCCTTTGCCATTCGAGATCGCGTTGCACGAAACGGGCAAATTCCTCCGGGCTCGATCCCACCGCCTTGAGCCCGGCCTCGGCGGTCACCTTCGTGAGCTCCGGCGACGCGAGCGCCTTGACCGCCTCGCGGTTGATCAGATCCACGCGGGCGCGCGGCGTGCGGGCCGGAAACCAGAGTCCGAAATAGCCCGTGACGTCCATCTCCTTGAAGCCGAGCTCCTGGAACGTCGGCGTATAGGGCAGTGTCGGCGCGCGCTCGGCTCCGGTGGTGGCGAGTGCGCGCAAGAGCCCGGAATTGACGTTCGGAGTTGCAATCAGCGTCGACATGAAACCCATGTCGACTTGGCCGGACATGATGTCAGGCGCGTACGATGACGTTCCCTTGTAGGGCACCTTGATCAGCTCGATCCCCGCGAGCTTCTGCAACAGCTCCGCCGCCACGTAGGTGGCGTTGCCGATGCCGGAGTGCGCGTAGCTGTATCGTCCGGGGGCGCGCCTCGCCATCTCGACCAGCTCGGGGAGCGATTTTGCCGGGAAATCCGGCCGCACCATCAGGACGATGCCGAAAGACTGCGCCAGCAGCGTGACGGGAATGAAGTCGGCGAGCGCATCGTAGGATGTCTTCGCATTGACGGCGGGATTGGCGGTGAACGAACCCGTAGTCATCAACAGGGTGTAGCCGTCGGGAGGCGATTTCGCCACCACCGTGGTGCCGATGATCCCGTTGGCGCCGGGCCGGTTGTCGATGACGATCGGTTGCCCGAGCCCTTGAGCCATCTTCTCCCCCAGCGGCCGCGCGATCAGGTCGTTGGGCCCGCCGGCGCTGAACGGGATGATGAGGCGGATCGGGTGGTCCGGATAGGTTTCGGCACTGACCGGACACACCGCGGCCCATGCGATGAGGCCCGCAGCCAGCACCGTCAAGGCGCTGCGTGGCGAGCTAGATGCTAGCTCGCGACGGCCGCTGATCGCGCACATCGTGGGACTCAGTCGAGCAGCCAGTCCAGAAAGACGCGTTTGCGCGCCGGCGTTGCCGTCCGCGTCGCCTCGCCGTCGGACGGCGGCGCAGCCGACTGGCCATCGACTTGCGCCCGTGGCGGCGGCTCCGCCGCCGGGGGTAGATCAAGGGATCCTTTGAGTCCGCAGGCCGCCAGCGACAGCGCGAGCGCTCCTAACGTGGCAAGCGTACGGATCGGACGGGCGACGAGGCGATGCACCAGAAGCCACTCCTAATGAAGTCGGCACCTTACCAGATTCTATCGCGAAGCCTAGTGTGGCGGATTTGAAGTTCCCACCAGTGTTGCGGAATCGGGACACTAGCGGCTCTCTCGCGCCAGCAATTTCAGCCATTTTTTCGCCTGCGCCCGCACGTTGCTGGGCGCCGTGCCACCGAAGCTCGTGCGACTCTTCACCGACCGGTCCACCGACAGCACCGAGAACACGTCTGCGGTGATGCGGGGCTCGACCTCTTGCATCCGCTCGAGCGGCAACCGATGCAGCGGCTGGCCGGCCTCTGCCGCGATGGCGACGATCCTGCCGGTGACGTGATGAGCCTCGCGGAACGGAAGTTTCAGCGTTCGCACCAGCCAGTCGGCGAGATCGGTTGCGGTGGCGTAACCCCCGCCGGCCGCTTTCTTCATGCGCGCCACGTCGGGCTGCATGTCCTGCACCATGCCGTCCATGGCGCAGATCGAAAGCGAGAGCGCGGCGAGTGCCTCGATCGCGCCTTCCTTGTCCTCCTGCATGTCCTTTTGATAGGCCAGCGGCAACCCCTTCATCACTATCATGAGCGCGTTCAGCGCGCCGATGATGCGCCCGGTCTTGGCGCGCACCAGCTCGGCGGCGTCGGGATTGCGCTTCTGCGGCATCATCGAGGAGCCGGTGGTGAACTTGTCCGACAGCGCCAGCAGGCCGACGAGCGGGGAGGTCCAGATCACGATCTCCTCGGCGAAGCGCGACAGGTGAATGGCGGTGATGGCGGCGGCGCTCAGCGTCTCCAGCACGAAATCGCGGTCGGACACGGCGTCGAGCGAGTTCGCCATCGGCCGATCGAAACCGAGCGCTTTCGCCGTCATGTCGCGATCGGCCGGAAACGACGTTCCGGCGAGGGCGCCGGAACCCAGCGGCGACTCGTTGAGCCGCACGCGTGCGTCGGCGAAGCGGGCGCGGTCGCGCGCCGCCATTTCCACATAGGCGAGGAGGTGATGTCCGAACGTCACCGGCTGGGCGGTCTGCAGGTGCGTGAACCCCGGCATCACGGTTGCGGCGTGGTCGAGCGCCTTCACGGCCAGCGCGTGCTGATAGTCGCGCAGCAGCCCGTCGAGGTCATCGAGCGCATCGCGCAGGTAGAGCCGGAAATCGGTGGCGACCTGATCGTTGCGGGAACGCGCGGTGTGCAGCCGTCCAGCTGCCGGACCGATCAATTCTGCAAGCCGCGCCTCGACGTTCATATGGATGTCTTCCAGCTCGCGCTTGAAGACGAAGCGGTCCTGCTCGATCTCTGACAAAATCGTGTCTAGACCGTGAGCAATGTCGGCGGCATCTTGCGTCGAGATGATGCCCTGCTGGGCAAGCATTGCGGCGTGCGCCTTGGAGGCGGCGATGTCGTGACGGTAGAGGCGCCGGTCGACATCGATCGAGGCGTTGATTTCCGCCATGATCGCGTCGGGTTGCAACGCGAAGCGGCCCCCCCACATCTTGTTACTCATCTTAACCCCGAGGTTGCCCCGACCATGACGGCTTCACCCGACGCGACGCAAAGCCGGTCCCCACGCCGGCTTGCGCTCATTGCCGCGGTGGCGCTGGCGGGCGTCTTGGCCGGGCTCGCCGGGATATACGGGATCGGCGGGCTCGCACGCAATGCAACCGACCCGGCGTGCCAGGGCGCGAGCGAAACGGTGAAGCGATTGGCGCCGTTGGCGCGGGGGGAGGTGGCTGCCGTGGCGGTCGCGACCGAGCCGCGGCGGCTTCCCGACCTGGCCTTCGCTGATGGCGGCGGCCGTGATCGTGCGCTCGCGGAATGGCGCGGCCGCACCGTTCTGTTCAATCTGTGGGCCACATGGTGCGTGCCGTGCCGCAAGGAGATGCCGGCGCTCGATGCTCTCCAGATCCGCCTCGGCGGACCGGCGTTCGAGGTGGTGGCGGTCAATATTGACACGCGCGATCCCGAGAAGCCGAAGGCATGGCTGAAGGAGGTCGGGATCAGCCGCCTCGCCTATTATGCTGATCGAAGCGCCAAGATCTTCCAGGATCTCAAAGCCATCGGCAAAGCCTTCGGTATGCCCACCACGCTGTTGATCGATGCCCAGGGATGCGAGCTGGCAAACCTCGCCGGTCCCGCCGAATGGGCGAGCGAGGACGCCATCAAGCTGGTCGAGACGGCGTTGGGGCGGTGACGAGGAGGTTCGGCGACGGCCGCGCGTGCGGCTAGACGCTGATGTCGACGTTTGTGCCGATCCCGGCCGCCACGTTGGCAAGGCGGTCCATGTTGGCCTGGGCGGCGTCGAGCAGCTTCACCACGGAGTGGGCCTGATCCGCGTTCATCTTGAGGATCTTGCCGGCAATGGCGAGCTGCACCTGCCCTAGGCGGGCGGCGACCAGACCGGCAGCGATCGACGCAGTATCCACGACGCGCACCTCCGAAGGCCCCAACATGTCCGCATCTCGTTAAGGTTGAGTGCAGAGAACGGCGGAGTCCCGTCAAATTTCCACGGCGCTGCCGGCCTCGGTGCGGCGGCTCGTCAAGCCTTGGTGTCAATCTTGGCCAGCGATGACGTGATCTTGGCCTTTGCGGCTTCCTGGATACGGGCCATGGCCCGTTGGATCACGATCGTGCCCGTGCCGCTGATCAGGTTCGTCTGGGCGGTGGCGAGGCCCTGGGCAATGTATTGAGCGTCGTCTTGAAATCTTTGACTCGCGGCCGCACGCCGCGCGCGCCAGAGCTGGGCCTCCTTCCAGGCCGAGCGGGTCGGCAGCCAGTTGAACCTCTTCGTGTAGACGCCGGTCATCGCGCGTTCTCCGCTCTTTACGCTAGGAAGGAGGGGTTAAGAAAATCCTAGTGCCGGCGATTTGCAGCTCCTGCCTGATTGCTGCTTGCGGACATCTAAAGCGTGTACCTGGCCTATAGTAAACCTGACCTATAGTATGGGAGTCACTACCACCTCGTGCCCCGTCGCGGATTGCCTGTGCTGGCGCCGCGATGTTAGCCTGATTGCTGTTGCGGTCACTCTTCGCGCCGGTGCCGATCATGCCCATCACTCATGAACCTAAACCACTACCGTCACCAATCGACTACGTGCCCAACCAGAGCACGCCCTATCGCGTGAAATCGGGCGACAGCTGGTGGACGCTCGCGGAACAGCCGCAGGTCAGGGCGGTCGCCATGTCGGCGCTCGACCTCTGCTATTTCAATTTCAAAACGCGGCGACCGCCCGAGATCAATTGGTATCTCCGCAACAAGATCGGGTGCCGGACTGCGACGAAAGATGGAAAGAACTACACGTTCTCGGCCAGTGATTACCCGGGCGTCATCTATCTTCCGATCCCGGCATCCAAGCCGCCGGTGAACGAGTATCCCCAACCGAAGCCGTCCGATCGAACCAACGCATGGATCGGCATCGGCGCAAAGGCGGGGACGACATTCGTCGTCGCCGGGATCGAAACGCTGCTGGGCTACGTCGTTTCCCTCGACGACCTCGGCAAAGGTATGGCCATCGGGGCCTCGATCAATCGGCTGGGGTTGGGCTTCGGCGTAACCGGCGGGGTCTGCGTCATCTACATCACCGGCGTGAAGACTCCGTCGGAGCTGAATGGATATCAATCGGGTGACTGGGACGCCAACCTGGCGCTCGGCCCGAAATGGAGCACCATCGCCAAAGGCGGAAAAACGGTCGGGAAGCTGCAACCGCTCATCGATGGCTTGCGCAGACTCGGCGCCCGCACCCCCGCAGGCCTGAAAGCCTTGCTCAAGAAGAATCCCGACAAGTGGCTCGACCTCATCAAGACGGCCCGAACGATGAAGGATTTCATCGGCATCGACCCTAACGGCCCGCCGAACGTGCTGCTCATCGATCTGCCGTGGCCTGCAGGCGGAGCGGAAGCATCGATATTCTACGGCGTCGCCAATTTCGACGCGATGTGGGACTTCACCGATTAGGCGTCACGTTCCAGGGGTCGGCTCGAGGCGGTGCGCCGGCAGCGGGTCCGGGCGCGCTCAGCGCGTCGGCACTGGCTTCTCGCCGCGATAATCGTAGAAGCCGCGCTGGGCCTTGCGGCCGAGCCAGCCCGCCTCGACGTATTTAACCAGCAGCGGGCAGGGCCGGTACTTGGAATCCGCCAGCCCCTCGTGCAGCACCTGCATTACTGAGAGGCAGGTATCGAGTCCGATGAAATCGGCGAGCTCCAGCGGACCCATGGGATGATGGGCGCCAAGCCGCATCGCCGTGTCGATCGCCTCGACGTTGCCGACCCCTTCGTACAGCGTATAGATCGCCTCGTTGATCATCGGCAGCAGGATGCGGTTGACGATGAAGGCGGGGAAGTCTTCGGAAACCGCGATCGTCTTGCCGAGCTTGGCGACGAAGGCCTTGGTGCTTTCGAAGGTCGCATCGGCCGTGGCAATGCCGCGGATCAGCTCGACGAGCTCCATGACCGGCACCGGATTCATGAAGTGAATGCCGATGAAGCGCTCGGGCCGGTCGGTGCTGGATGCGAGGCGGGTGATCGAGATCGACGAGGTATTGGTGCCGAGGATCGCCTCGGGCTTCAGCGTCGGACAGAGCGCGGTAAAAATCTGCCGCTTGACGTCCTCCTTCTCGGTCGCCGTCTCGACGACGAGATCGCAATCGGAGAGAGCCTCGACGGATTCCGCGGCCTGGATACGGTCAAGTGCGGCCTTGCGGTCCTCCTCCTTGATCAGCTTCTTGGCGACCTGGCGCGCCATGTTGCCATTAATCGTCGCGATGCCGGAGTTGATGCGGTCCGGCGCGACATCGTTCAAGAGCACGTCGAACCCGGCGAGCGCACAGACATGGGCAATGCCGTTGCCCATCTGGCCCGCGCCGATGACGCCGATCTTGCGAATGTTGAGCTTCATGACGTCCGTCCGATGAATAACACCGGCAACCGTTGATAGATTTCGATGTTCAGCCATTTGTGTGGGCCGTGTTCTACGCCCATCCGGGCGGTCTGACTATGGGCTGCGTTTACCGGCCCAGCTTGCCGAGTTCCTGTTCGAGCTCCGGCAGCACCTGGAAGAGATCGGCAACCAGCCCATAATCAGCCACCTGAAAGATGGGGGCTTCCTCATCCTTGTTGATGGCGACGATGACCTTGGAATCCTTCATGCCGGCGAGATGCTGGATGGCGCCGGAGATGCCGACCGCGATATAGAGCTGCGGCGCCACCACCTTGCCGGTCTGACCGACTTGCCAGTCGTTCGGAGCATAGCCGGCGTCGACCGCCGCGCGCGAGGCTCCGACGGCGGCGCCGAGCTTGTCGGCCACCGGTTCGATGTATTTGGTGAAGTTCTCCCGGCTCTGCATGGCGCGGCCGCCGGAAATGATGACCTTGGCCGAGGTGAGCTCCGGACGGTCCGACTTCGACAGCTCCTCGCCGACGAACGACGAAAGGCTGGGATCGGCAGCCGGAGAGACCGGTTCGATCGGCGCCGCGCCTCCTTCGGCGGCGGCCTGGAACGCCGCCGTGCGTACCGAGACCACCTTCTTGGGATCGCGCGAGCGCACCGTCTGCACGGCGTTGCCGGCATAGATCAGTCGCTCGAACGTGTCGGGCGCGATCACCTTGACGATCTCGGAGATCTGCATCACGTCGAGCAGCGCCGCGACCCGGGGCAGATAGTTCTTGCCGGCAGTGGTTGCCGGCGCCACCACCGCCTCATAGGGACCGGCGAGCGACACGATGAGCGCGGCCATCGGCTCGGCGAGCGCGTGCTCGTAGTTCGCGCCCTCCGCCAGCAGAACCTTCGACACGCCGTCGAGCTTCGCGGCAGCCTCCGCGACGGCCCGGCAGTTGTTGCCGGCGACCAGGACGTGGAGGTCGGGCCCGAGCCCCTTTGCCGCCGTGACCGCCTTGTCGGTGGAATCCTTGAGCGTCTTGTTGTCGTGCTCGGCGACGAGGAGCGTTGCCATTACAGCACTCCCGCCTCGTTCTTGAGCTTACCGATCAGCTCGGCGACCGAGGAGACCTTGACGCCGGACTTGCGGCTCGGCGGCTCGACGGTCTTGACGATCTCCAGCCGCGGCTTGACGTCGACGCCATAGGCATCGGGCGTCTTCTCGTCGATCGGCTTCTTCTTCGCCTTCATGATGTTCGGCAGGCTGGCATAGCGCGGCTCGTTGAGGCGCAGATCGGTGGTGACGATCGCCGGCCCTTTCAGCCGGACGGTCTGCAGCCCGCCGTCCACCTCGCGCGTCACCAGAACGTCGGAGCCTTCGATGACGATCTTCGACGCGAAGGTTCCCTGCGGCCAATCAAGCAGGGCCGCCAGCATCTGTCCGGTCTGGTTGCAGTCATCGTCGATCGCTTGCTTCCCGAGTATGACGAGGCCCGGCTGCTCGGCTTCAACGATGCCTTTGAGGATCTTGGCCACCCCGAGCGGCTCGACCGCGGTGTCGCTCTTGACCAGAATGCCGCGGTCAGCCCCCATGGCGAGCGCGGTGCGGATCGTTTCGGTGGCCTGCTGCGGCCCGATCGATACGGCAATGATCTCGGTCGCCTTGCCGGCTTCCTTCAGCCGGATGGCTTCCTCGACGGCGATCTCGTCGAAAGGGTTCATCGACATCTTGACGTTGGCGAGCTCGACGCCCGAGCTGTCCGCCTTGACGCGAATTTTGATGTCCTTGTCGACCACCCGTTTGACCGGGACCAAGACCTTCATTGCCCTTATCTCTGCCTTGGGCGGAAAGCGCGGCACCCTAATGGCCTGCCGGTTCGGGTGTCAACGTGCGCAGGTCTCAAGAACCGCTCGCCGCTTAACTTTAAGCAGCCAAGCCGCGGTCGAACAGCGGTACGCCAGGACGGCGCATGAAGGGTACGAGGATGGCGCCCGCCAGCAGCCCGCCGAAATGCGCCCAGTAGGCGGTCTCCGGGTCGAGCGCCAGGAACAGGTTGACGAACTGGAACAGAATCCAGGCGCCGATGACCCACATGGCGCTCAGCTTCAAGGGGATGCGGCCGAAGGCGAGAACCCACAGCTTCACCTTCGGATGCAGGATCAGATAGGCGCCGAGCGTCCCGGCGACTGCGGCCGATGCCCCGATCAGCGGCGCCTCGGAAGTCGGATTGGCGAATGCGTGGGCGGCACCGCCGGCAACCCCGCATGCCAGATAGAACACAAGAAATCGCGCGTGTCCCATGGCGTCCTCGACGTTGTCGCCGAACACCCACAGGAACAGCATGTTGCCAATGAGATGGATCCAGCCGCCATGGAGGAACATGTAGCTCACCAGCGTGAGCGGCTCCGGCAGCGTGGCGAGCTCGCTGCGCAGTCCGGCGCCGAGATGAAATTCGGCCGGGATCACGCCAAAAATACCAACAGAAGCCATTTGCGCATCGATCACCAAGCCGGACTGGAAGGTGACGAAGACGATCACGTTGCACGCGATCAGGGCGCGCGTCACCAGCGGGGCTTTGATCGTGCGCAACGGATTGTAATCATAGAGCGGGATGAACATCGCTTACCGCACGACTTGCTGGGGGACCCGGATGTGCGATGGCTGAACCTACCGGTTCTGTCCGGGCACCCAGAGCACATCGCGCGCGCCCTTGTCGTTGGCCCAGCGGCTCGCCACGAACAGAAAATCCGACAGCCGATTGACGTATTTCAGCGCCTCGGGCGCAACGCTCTCGCCCGGCTTGTCGTTGAGCTCGACCATGATCCGTTCGGCACGCCGGCACATCGTGCGCGCGAGATGCAGGTAGGCGGCCGCAGGCGTCCCGCCCGGCAGCACGAAGCTTTTCAAGGGCGCGAGCTCGGCATTGAGCCGGTCGATCTCCTGTTCGAGCCACGCCACCTGGGTATCGGTGACGTTGAGCCGTGCCCCGCCCGGGCCTTTGCCTTTGCCCGGCAGGCAAAGGTCCGCTTCGACGTCGAACAGGTCGTTTTGCACCCGTCCCAGCAGGGCATCGAAAGGAGGGTCGGCGGCGGTGTTGAGGCGCGCCAGCCCGATCGCCGCATTCACCTCGTCGAGCGTTCCGTAGGCGGCGATCCGCAGGTCGTATTTCTTGCGCCGCTCGCCGGTCCCGAGCGCCGTCGTTCCGTCATCGCCGGCGCGGGTATAGATGCGATTGAGGACGACCATGTTGGCTCAATCCGGATGAAAACCGCTGTCGAATTTCGCCCGACAGTCTATCCTACAAGGCCATAACCGGAAACCAGTGCGGGAGCGACCCCGATGCGTTGCATGATTGCCGTTGCCTTTGCCGCTCTTTTGCTCATTCCTACGCAGGCTGCATCATGGGCCGGCAGCGCGCCTGAGGTGTCGGCTCGAGCGGACGGAGCGCTCGACCTCTCCAGTGCCAGGAAAAAGAAGAAAGCCCGCAAAGCCGCCAAGAAAGAGGAATACCTGCGTGCAGTGCCGAGCGCTCCGCCGGCCGGCAGCAAAATGTAAGCGGCGCCCGCTATTGGATTGCGCTCGCGTCAGCGGCCCATCGCCCAGATCGCCGCCATGATGACGATGATGGCGATGAACTGCAGCAGCACGCGCAAGCGCATCAGCTTCTGCGAAAGATTGGGGGAGCCACCGCGCAGCATGTTGGCGAGGCCGAGCAGCAATACCACCGCAACGGCGCCGATCGCGAAGGGAACGAGATTGTAGAGGAAGTCCGACATTCACACCTCGGATCACCGCTCGCGGTCGTTGCATCCGCCGGTTATGTGGGGGCTTCCAGGGTCGAATGCGAGCGGAACCGTCATGAACGATCGCGTCCTGTCGAAATGGACACCCCGCACCTTGGCGGCGCAAATGCTCGGCGCCGGGGAGCCTGCGACCAAAGGCGTCGTGCCGCCGGTGCATGTCGCCACGACGTACATCCGCGATGCCGACAACCAGTACCGGTCCGGCTTCGCCTATGGCCGCCCGGACAACGCCACCGTGCGGCAGGCGGAGGCTGTCATTGCCGCGCTGGAATGCGGCGAGGAGGCTCTGTTGTTCGCTTCCGGCATGGCGGCGGCGACGGCCGTGGTCCTCGCCCTCGACCCGCCCGCGCATATCGTTGCGCCACGGCAAATGTACTGGGCGTTGCGCCAGTGGCTCGTCGCGGCCGCGCCACGCTACGGCTATCGCGTCGACCTCGTGGACATGACCGACCTCGACGCCGTACGTCGCGCAATTTCACGCGAAACAAGGCTGGTGTGGATCGAGACGCCATCGAATCCACTCTGGAGCGTGACGGACATCGCCGCGGTCGCGGGCATCGCCCACGCGGCCGGGGCGCGGCTGGCGATCGACTCCACGGTGGCGACGCCGGTGTTCACGCGGCCGCTGACGCTCGGCGCCGACATCGTCATGCACTCGGCCACCAAGTACCTCAACGGCCATTCCGACGTCGTCGCCGGCGCGCTCGCCGCCGCGCGCCGGGACGAACTGTGGCAACGGATCGAATCGATCCGAACGCAGCACGGCGCGATCCTCGGACCATTCGAAGCGTGGCTGCTCATGCGTGGCCTGCGCACCCTCGACGTGCGCGTGCGCGCGCAGAGCGAAACCGCCGGGCTGCTCGCACTTCGGCTGAGCCGCCATCCGCGCGTCGCGCAGGTGCTTTATCCCGGGCTCGTCACCCACGTAGGTCATGCGATCGCGGCGCGGCAGATGGCCGGCTTCGGCGCCATGCTGTCGATACGGGTGACGGGCGGCGAGGCGCAGGCGATCGCCACGGCGGCGCGGGTGCAATTGTGGAAGCGCGCGACCTCGCTCGGTGCGGTCGAGAGCCTGATCGAGCATCGCGCGTCAATCGAGGGATCCGACTCGCCGTGCCCGCCCGATCTGTTGCGGCTGTCGGTCGGACTGGAGGACGCCGAGGACCTCTATGTCGACCTCGATCAAGCGCTCCGATAAACGGGTGCGTCAGTGGCTCGGATCCTCGTGCTCGGCGCGGCGGGTCGCATCGGATATGCGGCCGCAGAGGCATTCCGCGATGCCGGCTGGAACGTGGCGAGCTTCGTGCGCCCGGGAGCCGGCGCACGCGCGCCGCGCGACACCGAGATCGTGGAATCGGTCGAACGGAGCGCCGTCGTCGCGGCTGCACGCGCGGCCGATGTCGTGTTGCACGCGCTGAACGTGCCGTACCCGCAATGGCGCGCCGCCGCGCTTCCGCTCACCTACGTGGCGATCGAGGCGGCGGAAGCGGCCGGCGCCACCCTGCTGTTTCCAGGAAACGTCTACAATTTCGGCGCCGGAATGCCGGAGGTGCTCGACGAGAACACGCCGATACGGCCGACCTCCGGCAAAGGACGCATTCGCGAAGCGATGGAGCTGCGCATGCGCGAAGCCGCCGACCGCGGCATGCGCGCCATCGTCCTGCGCGCCGGCGATGTCTTCGGCGGCGGGCGCGGCACGTGGTTCGATCTCGTGATTGCCAGGGACGTAAATCGCGGCCGCGTGACGTATCCGGGGCCGCTCGACGCTGTGCACGCGTGGGCCTATTTGCCCGATCTCGCGACCGCCATGGTGCGGCTGGCCGATCGTCGGGCGACGCTCGGCGCCTTCGAGACATTCGGTTTCTCCGGCCATGCCGTCACCGGCCGCGAAATGATCCATGCGATGGCCCGCGCCCTGCAGCGCGATCTCCGCGTCAAGCGGATGCGATGGTGGATGGTGAAGACGGTCGGGCAGCTCTTCGCAATGGGCCGCGAGCTTGCCGAGATCGAATACCTGTGGCGGGTGCCGCACCGGATATCCGGCGAGAAGCTTAAGTCGCTCATCGGCGAGCTTCCGCATACGCCGCTGGACCAGGCCGTCGCCGCGGCGCTACGGAAGCTGGGCTACTCCAGATCGGCTCAGTGAGTCAGCCCACGAGATGCTTCTCGATCTCGTGCACCGGCATCCGCACGAGATCCTTGTCCACCTCGGCGCGCACAGTTTGCCGTAACTGCGGGGAGTAGGCCTGGCGGAGCACGCCGAGTGCGCGCGGCGGAGCCACGACGATCAGGGCCTTGGTCTCGCCGGCGGTGACGGCGGCATCAAGGCGGCCGGCAAGGTCCTCCAGGAAGGCGCGCTCCGACTGCTCGTGCCAGTCGGTCTGCTCCACGGCACTGCGGACCGCCCCGACCGAGCTGAAAGCGCGTCCGGGCACGTCGGTTCCCTGCTCGTGGGTCTTGGGATTCGCGTGCTCGTGGACCTCCTTGGTCTGGAGGTTGGGAAAGACGGCGTCGCCGACGTTCTCCAACAGCAGGGCCTTTTTTCCGTCGCAGACGATGACCCAATCGCCCTGATCGATCTTGAGCTTGGCCATGTGGGACCTCTACATCATTGCGACCTGAGCACGCGTGCGGCTCGCGCCCTGATCCTGCGTCAACGCATGAGTGGCCAGTTCAGTTGCTGCCATCGAGCAGCCGGCGTGCGATCACCTGCGCCTGGATCTCGGCGGCGCCTTCGAAGATCGAGAGGATGCGCGCGTCGCACAGGAGACGCGAGACCGGGTATTCGAGGGCGAAACCATTGCCGCCGTGAATCTGCACCGCATTATCGGCGGCCGCCCAAGCGACCCGGGCGGCGAGCAGCTTCGCCATTCCGGCTTCGAGGTCGCAACGCCGCCCGGAATCCTTTTCCCGCGCTGCGTGGTAGGTGATCTGGCGTGCGAGCATGATCTCGGTGGCCATCATGGCGATCTTGTCGGCGACGCGGGGGAATTGGATCAACGGGCCGCCGAACTGCTGGCGTTCCTCGCCATAACGCAGCGCAACCTCCATCGCCGATTGAGCGACGCCGATCGCCCGCGCCGCGGTCTGGATGCGCGCCGACTCGAAGGTCTGCATCAGCTGCTTGAAGCCCTGTCCCTCCTCGCCGCCGAGCAGATTTTCGCGTTCGACTGCGAACCCGTCGAAAGCGATCTCATATTCCTTCATGCCGCGATAGCCGAGCACGTCGATTTCCGTCCCCGACATGCCGGACACGGGAAACGGGTCTTCGTCGCTGCCGCGCGGTTTCTCGGCGAGCAGCATCGAGAGGCCGCGGTAGCCGGGCTCCTTGGGATCGGTGCGCACCAGCAGCGTCATGAGATCGGCGCGAACGGGGTGTGTGATCCAAGTCTTGTTGCCGTAGACCTTGTAGACGTCGCCATCGCGGATCGCACGGGTCTTCAGCGAAGCGAGATCCGAGCCGGTATTGGGCTCGGTGAAAACGGCGGTCGGCAGCACCTCGCCTGATGCGATCTTCGGCAGCCATTTGAATTTCTGCGCCTCCGTGCCGGCGCCGAGAATGAGCTCGGCCGCGATCTCGGAGCGAGTGCCGAGCGAGCCGACACCGATATAGCCGCGCGACAACTCCTCGGAGACGACGCACATCGATTCCTTGCCGAGACCGAGGCCGCCGTAGTCTTCGGGAATCGTGAGCCCGAACACGCCGAGCTCCCCCATTTGCGCGATGGTCTCGAGCGGGATGTAGTTGTTGGCGAGATGCCAATCATGCGCGTGAGGCACGACCTCGCTCTCGGCGAACTTGCGCATTTCCTGCCGCATCGCATCGAGCGTATCGTCAAGGCCGCAATCGCCAACGGTCGCGCCAATCTGTGCGCGCATCAGCTCCACGAGACGGGCGCGGTTGGCGGCGGTGTTGCCGGAGGCGATCGCCGCCTCGACCACGGCAGTGATGCGCGCGGCCACCTGGGTGGCGGAGAGACCGAGGTCCGAGGGCCGCACCACCTCGCCTTGGCTCATCGCGATGCCGCCCGCCATCTGGGCGAGGTATTCTCCGACCCCGATACGCACCAGCAGTTCTTCGACCTCGCCCAGCCGGCCGGCGCGGTCGATCCGCTCGGCATAGGATGCAAGCTGGCGCACGGCCTCCACATAGGTGGCGAGCCAGGCGAGACCGTGGGCCGCGCGCTGTTCGCGATCGATCATCCGGCCGGACAGTTCGCCGTTGCGTGTCACCCGGCTGCGCACCGCGAGCACCGCATCGGCGAGAAGCGACTCGGCCGCGCCGGCCGCCGCCTGCGTCATTCCCAGAAGATCGCACGATTGATCGGTCGGGGAGGCCAGCGCCATCGGGGGTTCTCCTGTTGGTTGCCCGCCCCGGTCGATTGTGCGCCGCAACATAGATGGTGCCGGGCCAAAAGCAAAGCATCGGGGCGGTCACGACAAATCGTTGAATGCAGGACGGTAGCGACGTACGTGTTTTGCCAAGTTTTAACTAAGTTGAAGTTTGATACCGCGCCACACGTTATGTGGCGTGCGCGTTTGACTCATTGCGGCCAGTGGTGGCCCCGTTACCCGGGCCTACGAGGGGGACTCAATGTTCGCACGCTTCCTCCTCGGCTTGCGGCTTGTTTTCGGCTTGCCGAGGCGCTTCCTCCCCACGCTTTCGGTGCGGGCTCGCATTGCTGCGCTCGCGTTGATCCCGGTCGTCGGATTCATCGCCAACGGGCTGAATTATCTGGTCAGCGAGCAAGCGATCGGCCAGGCGTTTGATGATGTCGGACGCTCCAATGATCTCACCGACGCCAGCCGCGATCTCAGGGGCAAGCTGGAAGCGATTCGCTTCGTCGCCAAGGAAATGGCCGTCCATCCCGGGCCTGCTCTCGTCAAGTCCTTCGGTGATCATCTCGGCATTGCGGTGAAGAGTCTCGAAGAGATTCAGAAGAACGGCGATCCCGAAGACACCAGGACGATTCCCCACATCCTGCGCACCGTGAGCGGGCTCAAGGAGAATTTCGCAAGTCTCGCCGAGGCGCAGGAGCTCGTCGGCTACACCGAGAAGCAGGGACTGAATGGCCAGCTGAATCAGGCAGCCGCCAAGGTCGAACAGACGATCAAGGCGTCGAGCTGGCTGCCCCTGGTCGACGCCCAGAAACTATCGATGTCGGTGTTGTCGATGCGGCGGTTCGAGGCGCAGTACAAGCTGCGGCGTGAAAATGCAGCGCGCAAGGACTTCTTCGCCGAGGTCGATAATTTCAACAAGGCGCTCGACGAGCTCCTCAACCCGGAGACCAGCAAGATCGATCTGCGCAACAGCATCAAAGGCTATGCCGCGATGTTCCGCGAATACGTGTCGCAGATGAACAATGTCGACTCGCAATTGACCTTGATCGATCAGGACGCGCAGGAGATGACGCCGCTTGCCGACCGCATCGCGGGGGCGGCCAAGCGCAGCGAGGGAAAGGCGACGACCCAGCTCGAAGCCTCGCAACAGCAGACGAAGGTGCTGGTGGTCGGCATCGGCTTGGCGGTTGTCGCCCTCGGCCTCCTCCTCAGCTATCTGATCGGCCGCAGCATCACCGGGCCGCTCAACGGCCTTGCGGCGGCCATGGGACAGCTCGCCGAAGGCGACACCTCGGTCGCCATTCCGGCAACCGAGATCAACGACGAGATCGGCCACATGGCTCGTACCGTCCTCGTGTTCCGCGACAATGCGATCGAGCGCGAGCGGCTCTCCGGCAACGAGGCGGAGACCAGTCGCGAGCGCGAACGCCGCAGCCAGACGATCGCGGCGACCATCGGCGGTTTCGAGCGCTCGGTCGATCAGGCGCTGGCGAAGCTGCGCGGCGCGGCCGAACGTCTGGACACCGCCGCCGCGGCGCTGAACGGTGCCGCCGACGCGGTCTCGGCAGAAGCGCGCTCGGCGGAGGAGCGAGTCGCCGCAGCGTCCGAGAACGTGAGCGCCGCAGCGGCATCGGCCGAAGAGCTGACCGGCTCGATCGGCTCGATCGCGGAACAGGCGGCCAAATCGACCGAGGTCGCCGGCCGTGCGGTGGCAGAGGCGCAGCGCACCGTCAGCACGATGTCGGATCTCGGCAACGCGGCGACGCGCATCGGCGAAGTGATCGGATTGATCCAGGCGATTGCCGGGCAGACCAATCTGCTCGCCCTCAATGCAACCATCGAGGCGGCGCGTGCCGGCGAGGCCGGCAAGGGATTCGCCGTGGTGGCGTCCGAGGTCAAGTCGCTGGCGGGACAGACCGGCAAGGCGACCGAAGAGATCGCCGCGCAGATCGGCGCCATCCAGTCGGCCGCGGGCGATGCCGCGCAGGCCATCGAGCAGGTCAACGCCATCATCGAAGACATGTCCGGCATTGCGACGACCGTCGCCACCGCCGTGGAGGAGCAGAACGCCGCCGTGGCGTCGATTGCCGAGGGCGTCAACCGCGCGTCCAGCGAGGCCCGCTCCGGTGCGCAGGCCATGAGCCGCGTGGCCGGACGTTCCCAGGACGCACGCACCACCGCAGGCGATGTGAAATCGCTCGCCGAGTCGTTGGCCAGCGAGGCCGAGAGTCTCGACAGCGAAGTGCGGCGCTTCCTCGCCCAGGTGCGCGCAGCCTGATCCAGTGCCGCCGATTTGAAGTTCCTACAGCGGTGCCGCGCGCTGGTTTAGGAACGTCAACGCGAAAGCGGCACTGGAACTATAGATTGGCTAGTCCCCCTTTGCTTCCGAAGTTCGTGTCAGAGGGTGCTGCCATGTATCACGAACTTCGGAAGCGGGGCACTCGGCGTCATCCCGTTCCGGGATGCACCTGTTCGCCATGCACTTCATGAATTCCGTGCAGGCGGTCCGCCAGAAGGTGAAGTTCGCGGTCGCGGCAGCCCATTGATTCCAGCGCGCGCACCGTGGCGAGCACATAATCGCGGTTCGCCCCGGACTTGCCATGGCCGTGCCGCACGAGGTGCAGCTGCTCCGCCAAGCCGAGCTTTCCGGCGTATTGCGGATGGCTGCGATCGACCATGTAGCAGACCGCCGGGATGCGGCTCTCGGTGTGGCCGATAAGGACCACCGGACGCACGCGTTCGATATAGACGCTGGTCACCTGCTCGCGTTCGCGCAGATAGGCGATCGTCTCGGCCCGTCGCCGCGCCGTGACCCGGTAGGCGACGCCGCGGCAGGTGCCGCCGTGATCGAGACCAAGAACAAGCCCCGGGCGCTCGGGCGTGCCACGGTGGACGAAAGAATAGACGCAGAGCGCCCGATGGGCTCCAATCAGGCGGGCCGGAACGCGCTCCGCGTGCGTAAAGCCCGGCCGCCATATCAACGACCCGTAGGCAAACACCCAGAGATCTTCCTGCTTGTGATCGAAACTCGGATCCATCGGATCGAAACGAAGGCTCATGCCGCCGATTTGAATTTCCTACAGCAGTTGCAGCAAACTCGTTCTAGGAACTGCAAATCGAAAGCGGCACTCGAATGATAGACTCGCCAGTGCCCCTTTGCTTCCGAAGTTCGTGTCACTGCTGCGATGTACCACGAACTTCGGAACGCGGGGCACTAGGTTGACACGGATCGGCCGTTCCGCTCGCCTAACAGTCTGAAATCGCGGGCGCAACCATTCAGGTTGGAGTGCGCATGAGTGAACCGACTGCAGCGGCGCGGCGGCCTTGGCGCGTGTTCTTGCCGTTTGCTCTCATGATCGTCGTCGCGTTGGCATGGAGCGCGGCCTGGTATTTCGCTGCGCGCCGGGCGGACGCGACGATCACGGCCTGGATCGAGCAGGAAGCGCGGTTCGGGCGCATCTATAGCTGCGGCTCGCGCAGCAGCGGCGGCTATCCGTTCCGCATCGAGATGCGCTGTGCCGATCCTGCAGTGGAGCTTGCCGCGGTGGAACCGCCGCGCGTGCTGCGGGCGAAGGAACTCATGGGCGTCGCTCAGATCTATCAGCCGGATCTGATCATTGCCGAGATCACGGGGCCGCTTTCGATCGGGGAGGCCGGCCGACCAACGCTCTGGCGCGCCGACTGGCGTCTCGCACAGACGAGCCTCCGCGGCGTCGTCGGCTCGTCGCAGCGAGTCTCTATCGTGCTCGAAGCGGTCCGGTTCGAGCGGACGGACGGCACCACGACCGAGACATGGGCGGCGGCGAATCGACTCGAAGCGCATTTGCGCCGCGGTCCCGCCTCTGCTTCCGACCGGCCGGTGCTCGATCTGGCCGCTCAGGTGGCCGGGGCGACGGTGCCGAGCGCGGCCGCGCTCGGCGGCAGGCCATTCGACGCTGAACTCGTCGCCGTGCTGCGCGGATTGACGGATCTGCGGCCGAAGCCGATGCCGGCTCGCCTGAAGGAATGGCAGGCAGCGGGCGGTCGTCTTCAAGTCGCTAAATTCCGCCTCCAGCAGGGGGAGGCCGTGGCGGTTGCGGCCGGCGACATCGGGCTTTCCGCCGCCGGCCGTCCCGACGGCGCCTTCGACATCACCATGGCGGGCTTCGACCGGTTGGCGCAGGACCTGCTCGGCCGTGCTCAAGGCGGCGCACTGCAGTTCGGCTTGATGGCGGGGCTTGCTTGGCTCGGCCGACCTGCGGAGATCGACGGCAAGCGCGCGGTGGCAGTTCCGCTGCGCGTGAACGACGGCGCGGTCTATCTCGGGCGCATTCCGTTGGGGAAGGTAGAGCCGCTGTTCTGACGGGCTGCTGCAAACCGGCTTACTTCGCCCGGCGCAGCATGGCCTCAACGTTCCGTTCGATAGCCGACTTATGCTGCGGGCCGGATCGGTTGGCCGATCGCAGCGCATACACCGCGGCTGCCAAGCTCGCTGCGTTCGTCAGCAGCAAGAAGATGACCGCGACCTGCAGGAGCGAGATCATTTGTTCGCGTATCATCGGGGCCTCCATGTCGCAACGTCTGTTGTTCGGCGACACGTGTTTGCACGGCGGCCCGAAGTTCAGATCGCGCTTATGTCAGCCGACCACGGCGAGGGCCGGATGCCCATATCCGCTGCGGCGTGACCTCACGCCAGAAACGCGCATGAACGGGCGTGGGTTCCGCCGCGCGCGTCACGGAGACGTGACGGCAGGTCGAGAGGTCACTCGCTGTCCGCCGCATAGGGCCGGGGCAGCGGCGCCATCGGCAGGCTCGCGTGCGCGCGGCCGAAATCGGGCACCGGCGAATCCTGGCCGATGTCGACAATGCCGCGGCGGATGGCACGGGTGCGGGTGAAGAGGTTGAACAGCGTCTCGCCGTCGTCGCGGCGGATTGCGCGCGTGAGCGTGGCGACGTCCTCGTTGAAGCGGCCGAGGATCTCCAGCACCGCGGCTTTGTTGGCGAGAAAGACATCGCGCCACATGGTCGGGTCGGAGGCGGCGATGCGCGTGAAGTCGCGAAATCCTCCGGCCGAGAACTTCAGCACCTCCGAGCGGGTCACCTCGGCCAGTTCGTCGGCGGTACCCACGATCGTATAGGCGATGAGGTGCGGCAGGTGGCTTGTCACCGCAAGCACGAGATCGTGGTGCTCGGCCGGCATGGTCTCAACGTTGGCGCCGAGCGCGCGCCAGAACGCGGCCAGCCGCTCGACCGGGACGTCATCGGCGTGGGGCGGCGGCGTCAGGATACACCAGCGATTGACGAACAGCTCGGCGAAGCCGGCATCCGGACCGGAATACTCGGTGCCGGCCACCGGGTGGGCGGGAATGAGATGGACCCCGCTCGGCATGTGGGGCGCCATGTCGCGCAGGACCGAGGCCTTCACCGAGCCGACGTCGGAGACGATGGCGCCCGGCGCAAGATGCGGACCGATCTCCTCCGCCACCGCGCCGCTTTGCCCGACCGGAATGCACACAATGACAAGATCGGCGCCGCCCACCGCCGCCGCATTGGTCTCGACCACCTGATCGGCGAGCCCAAGCTCGCGCACGCGTCGCCGGGTGGCCGCCGATCTGGCGGTCGCCACGATCGTGCCGGTGACGCGTTGCGCACGCGCCGCGCGTGCGATCGAGGAGCCGATCAGGCCGACGCCGATCAAGGCGAGGCGATGGAAGAGCGGAGCGTCGCTCACCGCACCACCGCCTTTTCTGTCTCCGCCGCGATGGTCACCGCGCGTTCCCCAGAAATTCGGCGAGGGCGGCGATGACGAGGCGGTTGGCCTCCTCGGTGCCGACGCTCATCCGCAAAGCGTTGGGCAGCTTGTAGGCGCCGACCTGGCGCAGGATGAGGCCGCGCGCGGTGAGAAAGGCGTCGGCATCCTTGGCGCGGCGGCCATCCGTTGTCGGAAAATGGATGAGAACGAAATTGGCGACGCTGGGCGTGACCTGGAGCCCGAGCTTACCGATTTCCTCGGTCAGCCAGGCGAGCCAGCGCGTGTTGTGCTCGCGCGACATCTCGACATGCGCGCTGTCCTGGATCGCCGCGATGCCGGCAGCGATCGCCGGCAAATTGACATTGAAAGGCCCACGAATGCGGTTGACCGCATCGACGATATGGGCCGGGCCGTACAGCCAGCCGAGCCGCAGTGCGGCGAGGCCATAGATCTTGGAGAAGGTGCGGCACATCACGACATTGTCGGAAGTCGCCACCAGCTCGATACCGGACTCGTAGTCGTTGCGACGCACATACTCGGCATAGGCCGCGTCGAGCACGAGCACCACGTCGGCCGGAAGCCCGGCATGCAGCCGCTTCACCGCGTCGAACGGGATGTAGGTGCCGGTCGGGTTGTTGGGATTGGCCAAGAATACGATCCTGGTGCGCGGCGTCACGGCGGCGAGGATGGCGTCGACATCGGCGGTGTAATTCTTCTCGGCGGCAACCACCGGCTTCCCCCCGGCCCCCAATGTCGCGATCGGATAGACGAGAAAGCCGTGCGTGGTGTGGATCGCCTCATCGCCGTCGCGCAGGTAGGCGCGTGCCAGCAGATTGAGGAGATCGTCGGAGCCCGCGCCGCACACGATGCGTGCGGGATCGAGGCCGAACGCGCGTGCGATCGCCTCGCGCAAAGCCGACGCCGATCCGTCCGGGTAATCCTGCAACTGGTCGGCGACGCTGCGATAGGCGGCGATCGTCTTCTGGCTCGGTCCCAGCGGCGACTCGTTGGACGACAGCTTGAACACGCGCGCGAGGCCGGGCGCCTCGCTCTTGCCGGGCACGTAGGCTTCGATGTCGAGCACGCCAGGACGCGGCCGCGGGCGCAGCAAAGCGGACATTCGAGCAAAAGCCTCTCTTCAGGCGGCGGCCCGCCGGGATGACAGGTCAGCGACCGGTCGCGATCAGCGACCGGTCGGCACCGGAGGCTGGCCTTCGGCCGAGACCGTATAGCGGGTCGCGTGGCTTCCGACGAGGGCGGACGAACGCACGCTGGCGCCAGCCTTGACGAGCACGTCCACTGTGGTGGCGAAACTGCTGCCCTGCGGGATCGAAACCAGCAGAGCCGCGCCGTCGAAGGCGCGGTCCGGCACGGCGATCACCTCCGCGAACTCGGTCAAGGCCTGCGCCGGGCCGGCGCCCCAACCGGCGACGCGCACGCTCCAAACCTCAACGTCACGCACCATAGCATCGGCGGCTGCGCGCGAGATGACGAAGACCGGAAGCGCAGCCGGATGATCAGCGCGCTCGACGAAGGGCAGCCGAGCGATGATCTTGGGCGCGCTCTCGAACTCGAGGCTCGTCCACCAGGGCGCCGCGCCGGCGACGCCGAAGGCGGGCACCAGGCCGAGGTCGCCCTTCGACTCGGCGACCGCCGCAACGGCGCCGGAGGCGCCCACGTGCGGCACGAACGGCACGGTGAAGCCGAAATGGAAGCGCGCCGAATCGCGCGTCACTGCCTCGCCGGCCGAGACATCGGCGTGGACCGAGAACGGCGCCTGCACGTAGGTGAAGGTGGCGATGATGACGCGCCAGATGCTCTCGGCAGTGTCGAGCGGCAGGATGCCGTGATGACGTTCGACCAGGCGCCGCATCATCTCGGCCTCGCGCGCAGGACGGAAAGCGGAGCCGGTTTCCTCCGTGCGTTTGGCCGCGATCAGCCGGTCGATGATGTCGCCGCGCTGCATGAGGAGACGGTGCATCCCCTCGTCGATGGCATCGATCTCGCGGCGCAGATCGGCGAGCGTCGGCTGGTCGGCACGGGAAACCTTTGGCATGTCGGGCAATATCCCGCTGGCAGAAACCAGGAGCAGTCGTCAGTCATGAACGGTGATAGGTGGGACGCCAGGCGAAAGCAAAGAAAACATTGACACCGCCCGAAGGCGCTATACGTAAGCCCGCCGCGGCCGTAATCTTCTGGGTCAGCGTGTATTGGGTTCATCCGGCTCGTCGGGGCGGCAATCAAGATGGTCGACGCTCAAGTCATCGCGCGGGACTGCTCGGACCGTGTGCGCGAGGCGGAACATCCGCGTTCGCTGCTCGTCCGCTTCGGCCCTGACCGGCCGCTGGCGCTGAATGCCGGCGTCGACCTGTCGCCGTTCCAGATCGCCTATCAGACCTACGGCACGCTCAACGCGCAGCGCTCCAATGCGGTCCTGATCTGTCATGCGCTCACGGGCGATCAGCACGTCGCCAACGCTCACCCGGTCACCGGCAAGCCAGGATGGTGGGAAACCATGGTGGGACCGGGCAGGCCGATCGACATCGAGCGCTATTTCGTCATCTGCCCGAACGTGATCGGCGCCTGCATGGGCACCACCGGCCCGTCATCGATCAATCCCAAGACCGGCCGGCCCTGGGGGCTCGACTTTCCGGTCATCACCGTTCGCGACATGGTGCGTGCTCAGGCCATGCTGCTCGACCATCTCGGCATCGAGTCGCTGTTCTCCATCGCGGGCGGCTCGTTGGGCGGCATGCAGGTGCTGCAATGGGCGGCGAGCTACCCAAACCGCGTGTTTTCGGCGCTCCCGATCGCCACCGCGACGCGCCATTCGGCGCAGAACATTGCCTTTCATGAGGTCGGCCGGCAGGCCGTGATGGCGGATCCGGAGTGGCGCCACGGCCGCTACCTGGTGGAGGGGACCAATCCCCACCGCGGACTTGCCGTCGCCCGGATGGGCGCGCACATCACCTATCTGTCCGACGCGGCGCTGCATCGAAAGTTCGGCCGCAAATTCCAGGATCGCAGCAACCCCACGTTTTCCTTCGATGCCGACTTCGAGGTCGAGTCCTACTTGCGCCATCAGGGCAGCACGTTCGTCGAACGGTTCGACGCCAATTCGTACCTCTATCTCACGCGTGCCATGGACTACTTCGATCTTGCCGCCGACTACGGGGGCGTGGTGGCCAATGCCTTCAAGGGCACGCCGACACGGTTCTGCGTGGTCTCGTTCACCAGCGATTGGCTGTTCCCGACCGCGGAATCGCGCGCCATCGTGCACGCGCTCAACGCCGGCAGTGCGCGGGTGTCTTTCGCCGAGATCACGACTGATAAGGGCCACGACGCTTTCTTGCTCGACGAGCCGGAGCTGTTCGCGATCGTGCGCGGCTTCCTCGATGCGGCCGGCAAGGCCAGAGGGTTGTAACGCCGCCATGCTGCTCCGCCGCAACCAGGATTTGACCATGGCGGAAGCCGCGCGCGGGCCCGGCGGCGCGCGCGTCGACCTCGTTCTTGTCGCCGCCATGGTCGAGCGGGGCTCGCGGGTGCTCGACGTTGGCTGCGGCGACGGCGAGCTGTTGCGCCTGCTCAGCGAGACACGCGATGCCGATGGGCGCGGCATCGAGCTCTCGCGCGAGGGTGTGAACGAGTGCGTAGCCAAGGGGCTCGCGGTGGTTCAAGGGGACGCCGATACCGATCTCGCCGATTATCCCAATGACGCCTTCGATTACGTGATCCTGTCGCAGACGCTGCAGGCGACCCGGCAGCCGCGCGCCGTGCTCGAGCACATGCTGCGCATCGGCCGCCATGCCATCGTGTCGTTCCCCAACTTCGGCCACTGGCGCATCCGCCTGCAAATCCTGTTCGGCGGCCACATGCCGCGAACCGACAATCTTCCCTATGCCTGGTACGAATCGCCCAACATCCACTTCTGCACCATCAAGGATTTCCGCCAGCTCTGTAACGTGGCGGGGGCCAAGATGGAGAAGGCCGTTGCCCTCAATCCCTGGGGCAAGCCGTTGCGGCTGACCGCCCCGTGGTGGATCTGGAACATGTTCGGCGAGCAGGCGGTGTTCCTGCTCAGCCGCAAGCACTGAGAACGTCAAGCCTCCGCGCTGACCTGTTGTGTTTCGTTTTCCTCAAACGAGGATGTCAGCGCGCACGCGATCGCCGACGGCAATCTCGCCACCCGTCACCACCGCCGCATACACGCCGCATTGCGTGTGACCGAAGGTGCGCGCCAGCGCTTGTGGGATGACGAGGTCGCGGATGCCGGTATCGGGATCGACGTTGATCGCTGCGCAGCGCTCGATGCGCTTGACGATTCGCAGCCGCGCCGCCGTGCCGACCGCGATCTCCTGACCGACCAGCGCGAATTCATGCCAGGCCGGCCATCCGGTGACGTAGAGGTTGCCGCGAAAGCGCAGGGGATGCACCGCCGATCCGAGGATGTCCTCGAGCGCGGCCACGGTGGCGAGATTGATGATCGAGACGACCTTTTTGGCGACGTCGGAGAAGCTGTGGCCGTCCGCCTCCAGCACCTTCGGCGCCCCGCGCAGCTCGTCGGCACAGAAGTCGGCGAAGAAGCGCCCGATCTCGGCGCGGCCTTCAGACGTCGCGAGATCGCCCCGCGCGACCTCCCGACCGGCCAGGCCGACCGAGAGCACCTGGGTCGCCTCGTCATAGCGCGTCTCGAGCCGCGCCAGCCGCTCGTTGCGCATCAGCATGAGGAAGCGGGTCTTGGGAAGATAGGCCGGCGCCGCCGGGTCGAAGCCCGAGGGGCCGTTTTCAATCGCATAGCGGCGGTCGGCCGGGATGGTCTGGCCGGGAGCGAGCCGCGTGCGCGGCAGCGCCTCGGCCGACAAGCCCTTCACCGGATAGCGGTAGATCGCGAAGAGATCGGCGGTGCTAGCGCCCTCGCTCATCGCAGCTCCTCGTTAACTCTCGGTCGACCAGCTTCCGCGTGATTGAGGAAAATCGGTCGCGAGCCTCTTTTCGACATTCGTGCCGCCCCCCATATTTTCAGCGCCCCCATTAAGGATGCTCCGATCGTGCCGCAAAGGGCGTTTGGGGTAGGCTGTAGGGAGTTTTGCAATGAATATCGAGAAATATACCGAGCGCGCCCGCGGGTTCATCCAGTCGGCGCAATCGCTGGCCCTGCGCGAAGGCCACCAGCAGTTCGCCCCCGAACACATCTTGAAGGTCCTGCTCGACGACCCGGAGGGGTTGGCGAGCGGCCTCATCGATCGCGCCGGCGGGCGCTCGCGCGAGGCGCTGCTGGCGGTCGATTCCGCTCTGTCCAAGCTGCCGAAGGTTTCCGGCGGCGGGGCCGGGCAGCTCTATATGGCGCCGGCAACAGCACGCCTGTTCGACAACGCCGAGAAGGTGGCTGAGAAGGCCGGCGACAGCTACGTCACGGTCGAACGGCTGCTGCTCGCGCTCGCCCTCGACAAGGAGAGCGAGGCGGGAAAGATCCTGCAACGGGCGGGCATCTCGGCACAGAATCTCAACGCCGCCATCGAGGCCCTGCGCAAGGGCCGCACTGCCGATTCGGCGTCGGCCGAGAGCGCCTATGACGCGCTGAAGAAATATGCGCGCGATCTCACCCAAGCGGCGCGCGAGGGCAAGATCGATCCGGTGATCGGCCGCGACGAGGAAATCCGCCGCACCATCCAGGTCCTGTCCCGGCGCACCAAGAACAACCCGGTGCTGATCGGCGATCCCGGCGTCGGCAAGACCGCCATCGTCGAGGGGCTGGCGCAGCGCATCGTCAATGGCGACGTGCCGGAGAGCCTCGAAGACAAGAAGCTGCTCGCCCTCGACATGGGCGCCATGATCGCCGGGGCCAAATATCGCGGCGAGTTCGAGGAGCGGCTCAAGGCCGTGCTGCAGGAGGTGATCTCGTCGGCTGGCGGCATTATCTTGTTCATTGACGAGTTGCACACGATCGTCGGCGCCGGCAAGGCCGACGGCGCCATGGATGCCTCCAACCTGCTGAAGCCGGCGCTCGCGCGCGGCGAACTGCACTGCATCGGCGCCACCACGCTCGACGAATACCGCAAGCACGTCGAGAAGGACGCCGCGCTCGCCCGCCGGTTCCAGCCGGTTTTCATCTCCGAGCCCTCGGTCGAGGATACGATCTCCATCCTGCGCGGGCTGAAGGACCGCTACGAGCAGCACCACGGCGTGCGCATCACCGATTCCGCCATCGTGGCGGCGGCGACCTTGTCGCATCGCTACATCACCGACCGCTTCCTGCCCGACAAGGCGATCGATCTGATCGATGAGGCGGCGGCGCGCCTGAAGATGCAGGTCGATTCCAAGCCGGAAGAGCTCGATTCGACCGACCGCGAGATCGTGCGGCTGAGGATCGAGCAGGAAGCCTTGAAGCGGGAAGACGATCCCGGCTCGAAGGAGCGGCTGAAGCGGCTCGAGAAGGAGCTGGCAGCGCTTGAGAAACAATCGTTGGATCTCACCAGCCGCTGGAAGGCCGAGAAGGACAAGCTGTCGGATGCGCAGAAGCTCAAGAGCGAGCTCGACCAGCTGCGCGTCGAGCTCGCCAATGCGCAGCGGCGCGGCGAGTACCAGCGGGCGGGCGAGCTCGCCTACGGCCGCATCCCGGAGCTGGAGAAGAAGCTCGCCGCCGTCGAAGCCGCGGACGGCAAAGGCGCCATGGTGGAAGAGGCGGTGACCGCCAATCACGTGGCGCAGGTCGTCTCGCGCTGGACCGGCGTTCCGGTCGACAGGATGCTCGAAGGCGAAAAGGAGAAGCTGCTCCGCATGGAGGAGAGCCTCGCCCGGCGGGTAGTCGGCCAGAAGGAAGCCGTGCAGGCGGTCTCGACCGCGGTGCGCCGCGCGCGCGCCGGCCTGCAGGACCCGAACCGGCCGATCGGCTCGTTCATGTTCTTAGGCCCAACCGGCGTCGGCAAGACCGAGCTCACCAAGGCGCTCGCCGAGTTCCTGTTCGACGACGAGTCGGCGCTGATCCGCATCGATATGTCGGAATACATGGAGAAGCACTCGGTCGCGCGGCTGATCGGGGCGCCGCCCGGCTACGTCGGCTACGATGAAGGCGGAGCGCTCACCGAAGCGGTGCGGCGCCGGCCCTACCAAGTGGTGCTGTTCGATGAGATCGAGAAGGCGCACCCGGACGTCTTCAACGTGCTGCTGCAGGTGCTCGACGACGGCCGCCTGACCGATGGCCAGGGCCATACCGTCGACTTCCGCAACACGCTGATCGCGATGACGTCGAACCTCGGCGCCGATTTCCTGGTGAACCAGCCGGAGGGACAGGACACAGATGCTGTCCGTGACCCGGTGATGGCGGTCGTCCGGTCAGCGTTCCGGCCGGAATTCCTCA